>JAFLDC010000160.1 GCA_017302775.1 Sphingomonadales bacterium | reverse complement strand
GATGAGGATCCCGAGCGGCAAGGTCAGAATCGCTACGAGCGCCGAGCGGGCGTGCCACAGGAAGATGGCGCAAACGAGCGCGACAATCGCGAACTCCTCAAGGAGCTTGCTGTTCAGGTTTTCAACTGCTCGGTCGATCAGGCCGGAGCGATCATAAGTGGTGACAATCTCCACGCCCGGTGGGAGGCTTCGCCTGAGTTCTTCGAGCTTGGCCTTGACTCCTTCGATAACCACTCGGGCATTTTGACCTTGTCGTATTACGATGACGCCGCCCGCGACCTCGCCTTCACCGTTGAGTTCTGCAACGCCGCGCCGCATTTCTGGCCCGACTTGAACTGTGGCAACATCACCGATCGTCACCGGAATGCCTCCGGGGGCTGCGCGCAACGGCACCGAGCGGAAATCGTCAAGCGTCCGAAGGTAGCCGCTTGAGCGTACCGTATACTCGGCTCCTGCCATTTCGATCGTCGCTCCGCCAGTCTCCTGGTTTGCACGCTTCAGTGCATCCTCGACGTCGGTTGCGGTTACTCGATAGGCGGCAAGTTTTTGGGGATCGACGACCACCTGATACTGCCTGACCATCCCCCCGATACTGGCGACCTCGGCAACGCCTGGCACGGTCTTCAATTCGAAGCGAAGGAACCAATCCTGCAAGCTGCGCAGCTGAGAGAGATCGTTCCGTCCGCTCCTGTCGACCAAGGCATACTCGAAGATCCACCCGACCCCAGTGGCATCTGGTCCAAGCGATGGTTTGGCACTTTCCGGCAGGCGAGACTGAACCTGTGACAGATACTCCAGTACTCGGCTACGTGCCCAATAAAGGTCGGTTTGGTCGTCGAACAGGACATAGACAAAGCTGTCTCCCGTGAAGGAATATCCGCGAACGACACGCGCTCCCGGCACCGACAGCATTGTCGAGGCAATCGGATACGTGACCTGGTTCTCTACAATCTGCGGCGCCTGCCCTGGGTAGGAAGTGCGGATGATGACCTGTACATCGGACAGATCCGGAAGAGCATCGACTGGCGTGGATCTGACCGCGGCCACACCGGCAATTGTAAGTACCAGCGCCGCAAGAAGCACGAGATTGCGTACCCGCACCGAAGCCCGAATTATGGCAGCAATCATTGGCCGCCCTCCAATGGCCGCGCGGCGACGCCCGCAAGGGTCGCTTCAGAGTCGAGCAGGAACTGCCCGGAGGCGACTATTTTCTCGCCGGGACGCAGTCCTTGAAGGATTTCGACTTTGCCGCCTCCTTCGCGACCGGTTCTGACGACCGCAGGGCGAAAGCGACCATTGTCCAGCGCAAGCATCACCAGAGTTCGCGTGCCGGTGCGGATGACCGCCTCGCTCGGGACCACGAGCGCTTGGCCGCCGCCGTTCGCGAGTTCAACGCTGGCAAACATGCCAGGGCGCAACCTGCCACTGCGGTTGGAAAGTTCGATGCGTACGGTAAGAGTGCGACTTTCCACTTGGGCGGTGGGAAGAATTGCGACCACTCGCCCGCTGAACTTTTCGCCGGGAAAAGCGGATAGGCTTGCGGTTGCCATCTGACCGTTCCGGATCGATCCAGCCTGCGCCTCGGGAACTGCCGCATTGAGCCAGACCGAACCAATACCGGTGATTTGCGCCACTGTCTGGCCTTGCGCCAACGTACCGCCGGCTCGAGCGTCGAGCGTCTGAATGACGCCTGAAATTGGCGAAGTGATTGTAATGGTACCATTGGTCCGGCCACTGCGCTCGACCTGGGCGATGAGCCCGTCGGACATGCCCATGAGCTTCAATCGCTGTCGCGCAGCGGCAGTCAAATCGGGCTTGCCGAGCCGCTTCACGGCAAGGAATTCTGTTTGGGCACCACCCCACTCTGGCAATTGAAGATCGACGATCGGGGCACCGGCAGAGATTACGTCACCAGGCGCGCGCAGATAGACGCGCGTAACGAATCCGCTCGAGCGCGCTTGAACCAGCGCGACGTTGCGTTGGTTGAAGTCGATCGTACCAGTAACCGTGAGCAAAGACGGTAACGTACCAATTTCTGCCGCGACCACACGAAGCCCGAGGTTTTGACGAGCGGTCGCGTCAATGGTTATGCCTTGGGAAGCTTCGTTTGAGGACTCTTCGTCGGCATATTTCGGGATAGTCTTCATTCCCATCGAACTGAGTGTTTCGGGATTGTCGTAGCGCTCCTGCGGCACCATGGGGTCGTACCAGTATAGGATTTTCCGTGCAGCTTGACTGGCGGGAGCTTGGGATTGTTGGCCGCGTTGCCCAATCCAGTAGCCAGCTGCACCTGCCACCAGGGCAATCGACGCTACGGCGGCGCTCAATTGCGCCGTTTTCTTTGCGTTCGGGCTCATGGCCGTACATCTCCATAGGTGTATTTGATCTTGATTGCGCCGCGCACTACATCGCCCTCGCGCGACAAGGCCTCGACTTCGGCTTCGGCCAGGGCCAAGGTTGAGAGGAGTGCAAGGCCAAGATCGAGTTTGCCGGCTGCATAACTGGCCATGTCCAGTTCTGCTCGTCGTTTGGCGAGCGGAACCAAGACATTTCGTGAATTTCCAAGCCGATTCACGCTTAGATCATAGTCGGCAAGATCGGATGCAAACGAAGCTCTGAGATCGCGCTCTCCAGCAATCCGCATGAAACGCGCTCGGTCAGCCTCACCTTCGCGCGCTGCGATGAGTGGGTCCTGTCGGCGCTTTGGGAAGAGGGGCAAGTCGATAGTAACGCCCAGAGACACCATGTCTCCGTATGACGGGCTGCGACGGCCATAGGAGGCGCTTACTTTCCAACCAGGCCGCTTGTCGGACCGGGCGAGTCCAGTCTCCGCATCTGCTGCCTGGACCCCAGCGTCAAGCGCCGCAATCCGAGGCAGCACCGGCAGCCCGGCTTCAAGTTTTTCTCGATCAAGTTCGATGGTGGGCGGGTCACCAAGAACGTCGACATCCGGATCACCGGTAAGGCTGGCCAATCGCGCCTGGGCCCGGACGGCTTCTGCCTCAAGCTGACTCCGCCGATCCTTGACTGCGGCCCGCAACTGCTCGGGCTCCAAAGCCTGGCTTGGCCGCGCGGTGCCCGAGGCCAATCGCGCCGAAACCGTTCCCTGAAGATCACCAAGGCCTTCGTCGAGGCTCTGTAACTGCGCAAGCCTGCGCTTGGCGTAGTAAAGGTCGATCCATGCCAAAGCGGTCCTGAGACGAACATCCTGCTCCTCGACGGCCAATTCAGCCCCGGCGACCTGAGTGCCGGTTTCGGCACGGCGGACCTGAGCGCGGCGCTTGGCGGGATTGGGAAATGCCTGCTCGATCCCAATGCGCTGCATCGTCATTCCCTCGCGGGAGAAACTGAACGCGGGCGGCCCAGAGACCGGAAAATTGTCCACGCCGACCGTGAGCGACGGGTCAGGAAGCTGTCCGGCTGCAGTCGCGGCGTTTCGCGATGCTTCCAGCCCGGATTTGCTCGCCTCGACCGAAGGCGCATTCTGAGTGGCTATTTCGATCGCAGCGTCAAACGACAGCGGCCTGGCCAGCGCAGTGCCGGGTAAAAGTGCAACCAACGTGACCCAGAAGACTCTTCGCATTCAATTCTCCCCCGTGAGCGCAGGTGCCTTTTGCAAGTCGATAGGCCACTTGGCCATACCAGGCTTCCCATTTTGTTGTTGGAATAGTAATCGGCATCGGGTCGGTTGGTTCCTTCGCACTGTTGATCTCTCCCAAGCGAGAGCGAAGGTATTCTCCGCGGATATCCCAATATCCGCCAGTGTAGGCGAAATCGGCACCGACCAACGAATAGGTCGCCTGTGACACGTCGCCAGCCATGGCGCGCATTCCGAGGATGCGGGCGCGCATCGCCGACAGACCGATCTCGAAATCGGGAGTCGGCAGATAGCTCACCCTGCCACCAATCGCCTTGTTGCGATTGTCGTCACCGCCGAATCCTTCGAGCATTGGGCCAAGCTCGCCCAGCCTCGGACCATTGCCCACGAATGCGGCATAGGTTGCCGTTCCCGCGCCGATCTTGAAGCCGCCCCGCACCATCAGGCCCGTGTCGGTCATCGGGGAAGCGCCACCTTCCTCGGTGAAGCCGGCAGGCGCTGTCGGCAGCTTGTTGATCCACGGCGCGTGCAGCGCCTGCTGGTATTGGCCAATCGGGGATAGGAACTTTCCGGCGACGATCGTGAGCCAGTCGTTCACCAAATAGTTCAATTGGACGTATTCAAGGGAAGTTTCGGTATCGCCGTCGGAATCGGTAGTTATCTCCATATGCGTTTCAGCAAGCAGCGCATCCCCATAACTGACCAGGAGTATTGGAAGGAACTGTGCGCCGCCGAAATACGAGCCAGCACCATCAGAGTCCGAATAGGACGCATCTGCGACAACGGCTCCCGTCAGTACAACTTCGATTCGATCGTTCGACCGAGACGGTGGCGCGGCACCATTTTCTGCGTTCGTGGTGGATGCTCCATCAAGGTCACCCCGGGCTTCTTCGCTGTCGCGGTAAGTAAGCAGGTCCGAGGCCAGAGCGGATGCACCCTTCATCGCGACGCCGCGCTCGGGGTGGTCCTCGAACTCAGCAGGAGTAGCGATTGTTTGGGCGAATGTCGGCGTCGCAAGGGTCATGGCGAAAACCGAAGCAAGCAGGCCAAGACGTCTGCCAGGGTTCCAAGTCGGGATTGGACCCGGCGAGGCCTGCGAAGCGGAAATCTCACCCGAAAGGGTGGGGTGGACGGGAAGCATTGCAAGATTTCTGGTCACTTGATCGGACCCCCTGGCGATCTTCGCTGGAAGTGCGGAACCTTCGCCGTTCCGCCCGTTGGAATGTGGCCCCCAAATCCGACCGCCGTCGTTGTGACCACTCGCAAGGTTGGAGGTTCCCCAACGGGGATACGCATGGACAACATCTTGCCCTCGGGCCGGACGGCAAAGAGCGTGTGGCCATGCGCGGCTTTCTCCAGCTCTGCGACGCTGAGTGAATTGCCGACGGCCATCTAAGGGGCACTCGAAGCCAGAAGTCAGTTGGCTGCCAAGTCGGCTTGCTTTCGGCATCGGAACCCTGCCCCCATGAAGATGGTCGGCTGCGACGCTCGATCTGATTCAAGAGACGAAGTGAAGCCGATGGATGCCCCTATGGGATTTGCGAAACTATGATCGCCATACGTATTGCTCACAGAGCAAGCCTGGATTGTGCGCCATGAAGTCAATTCACCGTCGGATCATCCACCCTATCAGCTCAAGCAGTGAAACTCAGCTTTGCGAAACATTTGGACGATTTCTCTCCCGCTCCCGCTCGATCTTGTGGGAGCGTGACGGATAAGGCGCATTCTGAGACCTGCCAGGCGCGACTAGTGGTCCTGAGTGAGATTTTATTCGATCGTTTGAGGGTCTAACGATCGTGCTGCGTATACGCCAAAGTGGGATAATGCTCAGTAAAGTCTTGAGCGAACTCGATCGCTTAGGTCGATACTCGGGCTGGCGTTGCGGGGGAACATTGAGTATGCAACTGGTACAGTTGCGCTATGCGATAATGACAGCGGACACACAGAGCTTTTC
This sequence comes from Sphingomonadales bacterium, assembly GCA_017302775.1. The sequence goes on along the minus strand of JAFLDC010000160.1, from coordinate 928 downwards.
CCGTGCGGCGGCTGCCCTGAACGTCAAGCAGTCCACCCTCAGTCGGCGCGTACTTGCGTTGGAAGAGCGATTGGGCGTGAAGCTGTTCGAGCGCACCACCAGGGGTGCTGAACCGACCGAAAACGGCAAGGTCTTTATCGAGCAGGCCCGCCGGATCGTCACCGATATCGACAATCTCCAGACGACAGCACGAAACGTCAGTTATGGGCTGCATGGCCGGATCGCTGTGGGCTATTGCTCGACGCTGATGTCCGGCAACCTCAAATTAGCCTTTTCGGATTATCTGACCCGATTTCCTGACGTCCAGTTTGATGGCGTCGAGGCTGGGCCTGAGAAGCTACTCTACGGCCTCCAATCCCGGACAATCGACGTCGCAGTTGCGCCGATCGGGCTAGAAGAAGCCAGCCTCAAATCGAGAAAGCTTTGGTCTGAGCGCTTGTTTGCAGCCTTGCCCGAAGACAGCCCGTTGGCGGACCAGGCACACATTTACTGGCAGGAGCTCAGGCGTGAGGTCTTTGTCGTCCCAAACGGCGGGATAAGCCGTTCGGGCGTCGGCGCACCCTTGGCATCGCCGCCGTTCAGAACGGCTGCATAGGCGAGCAATTCCCGGTGCAGTCGCGCTGACACCTCCACCGTCAGCCGCATCGGCTTCTCGTGGGCCAAATCAGCCAGTTTCAGGCGGGTCATTGCCCGCCTCCGAGCACCAAGTCGCGGGTCACTAGTACCCGCACCGGAAACCCGGGCCGGATGGTGAGCGTTGGACGGACGTTCAGCTCACGCGAAACAATCTGCTCGCCAGCGCGGTTGATGCTGTCCTGCGTTCCGCGGCGGAACGCACGGGCAAGATTGCCATCATCGCCTGAGCCAAGCTCGGAACCCGCACCGAGCAATGTCGAGACCAGCGCCGCCTTCAGCATCGGCCAGGACG
>JAFLDC010000016.1 GCA_017302775.1 Sphingomonadales bacterium | reverse complement strand
GGGTCAATATTTACCCGCAAGAGATCGAGAACCTGCTGGTCACGCCTCCCAAGGTTGCCGATGCGGCCGTAATCGGTGCACCTGATCCTGATATGGGGGAACGCGTGGTCGCAGTGGTTCAGCCGCTTGACTTCGCCGGGGCCGGACCGGCCCTTGTCAACGAGCTGACCGAATTCCTGTCTGGCCAGCTGAGCCGGGTAAAGATGCCGCGCCAGATCGATTTCCGTGCCGAATTGCCCCGCGAGCTGACCGGAAAGCTCTATAAGCGGCTGCTGCGCGATGAATACAAGGCCGCTTACGAAGCCGCCAATCCAGGAGCCTGATGTCCATGTCTGAGCCCGTCGCCTCCCCCGCCGATGCCCATGCGGTGATCGATCCCAATTCCTATGCCGAGTGGGATACCGCGCTTGATTTGTTCGACCGGCTGCGGGCGACCAACCCGGTAGTGCGGATCGAAAGCGCCACGGGCGATCATGAACCGTTCTGGCTGGTCACCAGCTATGAAGACGTGATGCGGATCAGCAAGGACAACGCAACCTTCCTGAATGCCCCGCGCCCCACAGTCTTTACCAACAAGATGGGAGAGCAGCTGGCGCGTGAGGTGACTGCCAAACAGGGCGAGGAAAGCCCCAACCTGGTCTCTTCGCTGGTCGCGCTGGATGCGCCCAAGCACCCCAAGCTGCGGCGGCTGACGCAGGAATGGTTCATGCCCAAGAACCTGCGCACACTGGAAGAACGCATCCGCGATCTGGCCGGCAAGACCGTCGACCGGTTCGTGCAAGCCGGACCGGAGGCTGATTTCGTGCAACTGGTCGCCTCGCCTTACCCGCTGCATGTGGTGATGCAGATCCTGGGCGTGCCGGAAGAAGACGAGCCGCGGATGCTGTTCCTGACCCAGCAGATGTTCGGCGGACAGGACGAAGAGCTCAGCAAATCGGGCATTGCCAACATGACCCCGGAACAGATCAGCCAGATCGTGTTCGGGGCGGTGGCCGATTTCGAAACCTATTTCGAAGGGCTGGCGGCCGATCGCCGCGCCAACCCGACGGACGATGTTGCCACGATCCTGGCCAATGCCGAGGTCGACGGCGAGCCGATCTCGGCCCGCGACCGGGCTGGCTACTACATCATCACCGCCAGCGCCGGACACGATACCACCAGCGCCAGCACCGCCGGAGCCATGCTGGCGCTGGCCCGCGATCCGGACCAATTCGCCAAGGTCAAGGCAGACCGCAGCTTGTTGCCCAATATCGTCGAGGAAGCGATTCGCTGGACCACTCCGGTCCAGCACTTCATGCGCATGGCCAATGCCGATGTTGAACTGTCCGGCGTGAAGATCGCCAAAGGTGATTGGCTGATGATCAACTATGTCGCGGCCAATCACGATCCGGCGCAGTTCGCCAATCCGCGCAAGTTTGACGTGACACGCGAACATAACCGTCACCTCGCCTTCGGAGCAGGCGCGCACCAATGTCTGGGCCTGCACCTCGCCCGGCTGGAGATGAAGCTGCTGTTTGAAGCCCTGCTCGACCGGATCGAAAGCGTCGAACTCGCCGGGGAGCCACGCCGCGCCAAGAGCACGTTCGTCGGCGGGCTCAAAACCCTGCCACTACGGTTCACGGCACATTAAAGCAGCGCCCCGGAACGACACCGTTTCTGCAAAACAAAATCAATTGAAAATTCCTGCGTTTGTGGAAAAGTGTCACCTGCCTGCGCCAAACGGCACCAGGTGAGCACGATCATGCCGACATTTACCGGAACGACGGGTAACGATACACTGACGGCTACGGGCGACGCGGATATCATCATTGCTGGTGGCGGCATTGGCAGCACGGCGGACGTAATCCAGGCCTTCAGCGCCACGGGCAGCGGGGAAATCCGTTACGGTGTTTCGGGCGGCAACCTGCTGGTTCAGGCCGATCTTGATGGCAACGGCACGGTGGACATGGAGTTTATCCTGCAAGGCGCAGCTGCCCAGACGCTGAGCACCGCGAACTTCATGTTCTGAAGTTCAGGCCGCCAGCCGCTGTTCCGGCTCGGGAACGGTCGGCTCCACCGCCGGCTCAGCAAGCCGGCTGATGGGCTGACCCCAATCGGCGGGGATTCCGGGAACGGTGGAGAGCCAGCCGATCCAGTCGAACGATGCGGGTGCTTGGTCCATGCCCCCGGCATTCGCACAGCGATGTTTCAGCGCTGTGACGGCATGGGCACTTCGCACCATTCGCCCGGCGCCAGCCTGCCGAGCGTCCAGTCGCCGACTGCCCAGCGCACCAGTCGCAAGGTGGGCAGCCCAACCGCGGCGGTCATCCGCCGAACCTGCCGGTTGCGGCCCTCGCTGATCGTCAAACGCAGCCAGCCATCTGGGACCGTCTTGCGAAATCGCACCGGCGGATCGCGTGGCCAAAGATCGGGCGGATCAATCGCCTGCGCCAGCGCCGGGCGAGTCATCCCGTCATTCAGCCGCACGCCGCTGCGCAGTTGCCGCAGCGCTGCTTCGTCTGGCGCTCCCTCAACCTGAACCAGATAGGTCTTGGCCAGTTTGAAGCGCGGATCGGCGATGCGCGCCTGCATCCGCCCATCGTCAGTGAGCAGCAACAGCCCTTCGCTGTCGCGATCAAGTCGCCCGGCGGGATAGACTCCCGGTACCTTGATAAAATCCGAAAGCGTTGCCCGCGCCGATCCTGCGGTTCCCGTGTCCGTGAACTGCGAGAGGACGTTCATCGGCTTGTTGAACAGGATCAGCACGGTGAGGACGCAGGATCAGCCCAGCAGCCGCTTGGCAATCGCCCTTACTTCGTCACGCATATCTTCGCGTTCCAGCGCGATCGCCAGGGTTGCCTCGACGAAGCCGGTCTTGCTCCCGCAGTCATACCGTTTGCCAGCGAAGGTCACGGCGTGGAACGGTTGCTGGCCGATCATCCGCGCCATCGCGTCGGTCAGCTGGATCTCCCCGCCCGCGCCCTTGCCCTGATGTTCCAGCACCCGCATCACTTCGGGCTGGAGGATATAGCGGCCCGAAATGATCAGGTTGCTGGGCGCATCCTCGCGCTTTGGTTTTTCGACCAGGCCCAGCACCTCGGTCAGCGCACCATCACGCTGACCCGGCGCAATCACGCCATAGCTGGAGACCTCCTCTTCCGGCACCTCCAGCACCGAAATCACGTTGCCGCCGACTTCATTGTAAGCCTCAACCATCTGTTTCATACAGCCCGGGCGGCCAATCATCAGCTCGTCCGGCAGAAAGATCGCAAAGGGTTCATCCCCCACGATCGCGCGGGCGCACCAGATCGCATGGCCCAGCCCCATCGGCACCTGCTGGCGCACGGTAACGAGATTGCCCGGCTGGATTCGAGTCGGTTCGAGGACATCGAGCGCCTTGTCGCGGTCCTTCATCGTGGTTTCGAGTTCGAAGGCCATGTCAAAGTGTTCGACGATCGCGGTCTTGCCGCGCCCGGTCACAAAAATGAGCTGTTCGATCCCCGCCTCGCGCGCTTCGTCAACCGCGTACTGAATCAACGGGCGATCAATGATCGGCAGCATTTCCTTGGGAATGGCCTTGGTTGCCGGCAGGAAGCGAGTCCCCAGGCCAGCCACCGGGAACACGGCCTTCTTGATCGGTTTGCGGAGTGAGCGTTCGTTCATGTCCGGACCTTAACCATGTTCCTGTTGCAACGGAGTTAAAGCGGTTTCCACCGCCCCGTGCAATGTCCGCCTGCGCCTGGCTTGCCGCGCGAAGGAATCCCGCTAAATCGATTGTCCATGGACAAGATCATTATCGAGGGCGGCAAGGCCCTTTCCGGCACCATCCCGATTTCAGGCGCGAAGAATTCGGCGCTGACGCTGCTGCCCTGTGCATTGCTGACGGAGGAGCCACTGACGCTGCGCAACCTCCCCCGCCTGGCCGATATCGACGGGTTCCAGCATCTGCTTAACCAGTTTGGGATTTCGACCAGCATTGCCGGCAATCGTCCTGGCGATTTCGGCCGGGTCATGACGCTCGAAGCGCCGCGCATCACCAGTTCTGTCGCGCCTTATGAACTGGTTCGCAAAATGCGCGCCTCAATCCTGGTGCTCGGCCCGATGCTGGCGCGCATGGGCGAGGCGACGGTATCGCTGCCCGGTGGCTGCGCGATTGGCAATCGTCCGATCGACTTGCACCTGAAGGTGCTGGAAGCCCTGGGCGCGACAATCGAAATGGCGGCGGGCTACGTCAAGGCGATCGCCCCCGATGGTGGATTGCCCGGTGGGCGCTATTCGTTCCCGGTGGTTTCTGTCGGCGCGACCGAGAATGCCTTGATGGCCGCTGTCCTGTGCACCGGCAGATCAGTGCTCCACAACGCCGCGCGCGAACCGGAAATCGTCGATCTGTGCAAAATGCTGGTGGCGATGGGCGCCCAGATCGAAGGGATCGGGACCAGTGACCTGACGATCCACGGCGTGCCGCGCCTGCACGGCGCCACCTACCGCGTCATGTCTGACCGGATCGAGGCCGGGTCCTATGCCTGCGCGGCTGCGATCACCGGGGGCGAGGTGTTCCTGCAGCACGCCGTTGCGGAGGAAATGGACGCCACCCTGCAATCGCTGCGCGATGCCGGGGTCCATGTCGAACCCAAGGCCGGCGGGATCCAGATCGCCGCGCAGGGCAAGCTCAAGCCGGTAACGCTCTCCACCGCGCCGTACCCCGGTTTTGCGACCGACATGCAGGCCCAGTTGATGGCGATGCTGTGTCTTGCGGAGGGCAGCTCGGTCCTGACGGAAACGATTTTCGAAAATCGCTATATGCACGTTCCCGAACTCAACCGGATGGGTGCCCATATTGAAACCAAGGGCCGCACCGCGGTGGTTCACGGGGTCGAGAAGCTGACCGGGGCCGAAGTGATGGCAACGGACCTGCGCGCCTCTAGGAGCCTGGTGATCGCCGGGCTGGCGGCAGAAGGCGAAACCCAGGTCCACCGGCTTTATCACCTCGATCGCGGATACGAACGGCTGGAAGAGAAGCTGGCTCTGGTCGGCGCGCAAATCGAACGGGTTGGCGGGGATTGAGGCCCACGGCTGTTTCAGCGTGAACCTATTGCGGGGTCCGTGCGTTGTGGAGGCAAGATCCAACACGATCACGGAGAACGATCATGGCCATCCTGAAACTCGCCCTTGCAGGCGCTACGGGTTACGCGCTGTACAGGATGTATCGCGGCAGCCAGCAGGCTGACCATGGGCCAGCTGCCTTTGCCACGGGCGAGGCGACACCGGGCTTTGCCCCCGTCCGCAATGCCGGACCAGAGGCAATGCGCAGTGACCCGCGGGAATGGGACAAGGTTGATGAGGAAGTCGATGAAAGCTTCCCGGCCAGCGATCCCCCGCCGCTGGGCAAGCGCTAAAGCCGCGCCGCCAGCCACGCGACCAGCCACAGCCGGATTGCCCCGGCCAGCCCCGGCGGCACCGGCGCCCTGATCCGTTCGGCATCGATCCGTGCGACCAGCGCGCTGATTGGCAAGCCTTCGGCGGCTGCGGCCTGCTTCAACAGTTCCCAGAACAAGGGCTCAAGGCTGATCGAGGTCTTGTGCCCGGCAATCTCGACCGAGCGCTTGCGCGGGGGGTGGTAAGACGTGGTCATAGCCGCACCTTATTGCGCCAAGTCTGGCAAACACCAACAGCAACCGGTCACCCTGGCCTTGCCCCGGGGCCAGCTTGCTGTCGGCCCAGGCATCGTACCCAGCGGCGCGGGAAGAAGTAGCTCGCCCCCGGATCGAGTCCGGGGTGACGATCATGACGCCCGACGGTACGAAAAATTGGGGGTAGCCGGAAAATCCGCCGGCTTTTACCCTCACCCGCATGTCGGCCGGTTATCGTGCGCTAAGCGAAAAGGAAAAGCAGACCCTGCGTCTGCTGGTGAGCGGCTATGATGCCAAGTCCATGGCCCGGCACCTGGGGCTGTCAGTTCACACCATCAACGAACGGTTGCGTGATGCCCGCCGCAAAATGAACACATCCAGCAGCCGTGAGGCGGCACGATTGCTGCACGAATTGGAACTGGCGACCCCCGAATTGTTGGGGGACAAAGCTTTCGGGGATGCGGCATCCCCCGAGGCGGCACAAGGATCGTCCATCCCGGCTGAAGGTCGCGGCAAACGACGCCGCACCGGCTGGATTTTGGGAGCCATTGCCATGACCATAAGTCTCGCCCTCGCCGCTTTGTCAGCCCTTTCCGGGCCAACCCAGGCGCCTGCGATCCCATTGACTACTGCCGCTGCAGTATCCCCCACACCTGCCAGCGAAGCGGCGGCGGTAGACGCGGCGCGCCAGTTCCTTGCGCTGCTTGACCGTGATGACTGGACCGCAAGTTGGCAGGCAACACACAAGTCGTTTCAACTGCTCAACACGGTTGAGTGGTGGGCTGAGGCGTCGCAAAAAGTTCGCAGTGAGATGGGCACGCTGCAATCGCGTGAACTGGCGACAGTCAATTTCACGGCGGCGCCGCCCAATGGCTATTGGGAAGTCACATTCAAGGCCCGCTACAGCAAAAAGGGCGCTGTGACTGAAACGCTCTCACTCGCCTCAGAGAATGGCGGGTGGAAAGTTGCGGCTATTTCGGTGGAATAGTCGATCCGGGGTCGGCCCACTCATGAGGGGCAGGCCGACCCCCTTTTTTCAGTACATGTGTTGGCCGCCGTTGATGCTCATGGTCGAGCCGGTGACGAAACCACCGTTGTCGCTGGTCAGAAAAGCGACGGCGCGGGCGATTTCTTCGGCCTGACCCAGCCGGCCGACCGGGATCTTGGCAACGATCTTTTCCAGCACCGGAGCTGGCACCGCGGCGACCATGTCCGTATCGATATAGCCCGGCGCGATCGCGTTGACGGTGACCCCATATTTGGCCCCTTCCTGAGCCAGCGCCTTGGTAAAGCCGTGAATTCCGGATTTGGCCGCGGCATAGTTGACCTGCCCGTATTGCCCGGCCTGGCCATTGATCGAACCGATGTTGACGATCCGCCCCCAGCCGCGCTCGCGCATGCCGGGGAATGTTGCCTTGGCCATGTTGAAGCACCCGCCCAGGTTGATTCGCATCACCTCGTTCCAGTCATCGAAGCTCATCTTGTGAAGCACGCCGTCACGAGTCACCCCGGCGTTATTAATCACGATATCGACCGGTCCGTATTCGGCGGCGATGTCGTTGCAATTGTGGATGCAGGCTTCGTGATCGCCCACGTCCCAGCGGATCGAAGGGATGCCGGTTCGGGCGGTGAAGGCCCGGGCCTTTTCATCGTTGCCGCCATAGTTGGCGATCACGGTATGGCCCTGCTTTTGCAGGCGGAGACAGATCGCCTCGCCAATGCCTCTGGTTCCGCCGGTTACGATTGCTACGCGTGCCATAGTGCCAATGCCTCTCCCAAGACTGCCGTTACGGAAAGCTTAGGCAGCGACACGATGGGCGGCAAGACTGCCGCATACGTAAAGTGACCGATTATTGCCGGGTTAGAACCGGAACTGGGTTCCGACGTAGACCGCCTGGTTGTCCTGCTTGCCATCCGTTAGCGGCAGCAGCCGGTCACGGTCGGACGTAACGCGTACCCCCGCCGTCAGATCAAGATTGCGGGTCACCCGGTAAGACCCGCCAACCCCGACCGTCTGATCGCTCTGTTCGAAGGTCCGCGGGCTGCGACCGGTCTTTTCCCGCTCGTCCAGTTCTACACGCGGAGCAAAGCGCGATGATCTGGCAGCCGTGGTACCCTGTTTGGGCTGGTAAGCCGCCAGATCGGGCATGTCGATCTGACGCAATTGCGGCCCGGCGGGAGATGCGGTGTTTTGCGCGAAGCTGCGATAGCCGCGCGCAGCACCCAGGCTATAAGCTGTCGGCGCGATGCCCAGCCCGCCCGACTGGACCGACGCAGGCTCAACCGCGCCCTGGCCGCGGACCGCAAGGCGCGGGAAGGCCCGCCCATCGACCCGCACGGCCACCGTCACCTCTCCATCCGGCCTGCTGGGGGTTGCCGCCGGCGTAAAGCGATAGGTGCGATCTTTGGACAAGGCGCGGACTGTGATCGAACGGGCAAGGCGCGGGTCGACCTGCGCAGGCTGGAACCCGCCATCCACGGCATGCGTGCCGCTGGGCCGCGAATCGAACCGGCTGGAGAATGCCAAGACCGCCGAAGGTAGCGCCAGCATGCCGACCGCGCCAAACAGCAGGATCGCACCGGTACCGCCACCGGTTTTGCGTCTGTCCTGTTCTGCAAGCGCGGTCATCGTCAAAATGCCTCCTGGTGGCTGCGGGATTGTCGCGCAAAACGCACAATAGTCCAAGCTCCAATTTTGGCAGCACGCAGGTGAATTTGCGCTTAACCGCGCTGCGGCGTGCCACATTCATGGCGGGTTCACGGCCGCAACTGGTTATAGCGCAGCACAGCAGGCTTGCCGCCCCGCCCGCCTCGGCTATAGAGGCAGCGAACCGGCCAGCAGGCCACAGTATCTGTTTTCCTGAATATCAGCACCCGGATGGAACGAATGACTGGCAGCACTTTTCCCGCAGCGAGCACCCTGGGCCAGGCCGCCCGCGCCGGGCTTGTCGCCCTGGCGATTGTATCGTTGAGCGCTTGCGGCGGCGGCAAGGATCGCCCCAAGGCCGATCTCGCCGCCAGCAAGGTAACCACGATCGGCGTGAATTCCTATCTGTGGCGGGCCAGTCTGGAAGCTCTGTCATTCATGCAGATCCTGCAGTCTGACAGCAACGGTGGTGTGATCGTGACCGATTGGTACGCCAATCCCAACAATCCCCAGGAACGCATGAAGGTATCGGTGACGATCCTTGATCAGGATCTGCGCGCCGACGCCCTGCGGGTAGTGGCCAGCCGCCAGGTCATGACGAACGGGGTGTGGGTGGATGCCCCGGTAGCCGCCGCGACCACGCAAAAGCTTGAGGATGTGATCCTGACCCGCGCCCGCGATCTGCGCCGCCAGGCTTCGGCCGGCAGGTAACCGGGGTGTTCCGGGCCTGATCCGGACCACAGGTATTATCGGCACAATCGGGCGGCCTACGGCCAGCGTTCCCGCTTGCGCGGGGATCACGAGTTGTTAGAGCACCCATGATGAGCACTGACCGTTTTGATTCCACCAGCGCCGATCCGCGCTGGCAAGCCGCATGGGATGCCGCCCAGACTTTCAAGGCCGATGACAATTCGGCCAAACCGCGGTCCTACGTATTGGAGATGTTCCCTTATCCATCGGGACGGATCCACATCGGCCACGTGCGCAACTACACCATGGGCGACGTGCTGGCACGGACCAAACGGATGCAGGGATTCGAGGTGTTGCATCCGATGGGATGGGATGCCTTTGGCATGCCGGCAGAGAACGCCGCGATGGAAAAAGGCGTTCATCCGGGCGGTTGGACCCGCGACAATATCGCCAATATGAAGGCCCAGCTGAAGCGGCTCGGCTTTGCGCTTGACTGGAGCCGCGAGCTGGCAACCTGCGAGCCGGATTATTACGGGCACGAGCAGGCGCTGTTCCTCGACATGTACGAAGCCGGACTGGTGTATCGCAAGGAATCGGCGGTCAACTGGGATCCGGTCGACATGACCGTGCTGGCCAACGAACAGGTGATTGACGGGCGCGGCTGGCGCAGCGGGGCGCTGGTCGAGAAACGACAGCTGAGCCAGTGGTTCCTCAAAATCACGCAATTCGCCGATGATCTGCTGGCCGGGTTGGAAAGCCTCGACAAGTGGCCAGAAAAGGTCAGGTTGATGCAGGAAAACTGGATCGGCAAGAGCCAGGGCCTGCGCGCCAAGTTTCATTTTGTGGACAGCGCCGACGGGATCGAGGTGTTCACGACCCGGCCCGACACGATGTTCGGTGCGAGCTTCGTGGCCATTTCCGCCGACCATCCCTTCGCACAAAGCATGGCCCGCAACCTGCCCGAATTGCAGGACTTCATCGCCGAATGCAAACGCGGCGGGACCACTGCGGCTGAGCTGGAGACGGCCGAAAAGCTCGGCTTCAACACTGGCTATGCGGTTGAGCACCCGCTCAAGAAATCGTGGCACCTGCCGGTCTATGTCGCCAATTTCGTGCTGATGGATTATGGCACCGGCGCAGTGTTCGGTTGTCCGGCGCACGACCAGCGCGATCTCGACTTCGCGCGCAAATATGACTTGCCCGTTACCCGTGTGGTGGCCGACGGCGAAGAGACCAGCGCAACCTTCCACGGGGACGAAGCCTATACCGGTCCGGGCCGGATCGTGAATTCGGAATGGCTTGACGGGATGACGGTCGCCCAGGCCAAGGCAGACATCATCGCCAAGGCCCAGCACGACGGCTGGGGGCAGGCCGAGACCCAGTACCGGCTGCGGGATTGGGGGGTCAGTCGCCAGCGCTATTGGGGTACACCCATCCCCTTCATTCATTGCGAACGGTGCGGGATCGTGCCGGTGCCCAGGAACCAGTTGCCGGTGGTTCTGCCCGACGACGTCGATTTCAAAACACCCGGCAACCCGCTGGAACGCCATCCGACCTGGAAAGATGTTTCCTGCCCGCGCTGCAACCAGCCGGCGCGGCGCGAAACCGATACGCTTGATACCTTCGCCGATTCGTCGTGGTATTTCCTGCGGTTTGCCAGCCAGCCGAGCGACAGGCCGTTTGATCCCGAGGTGATCGCCAAATGGCTGCCGGTCGAGCAGTACATCGGGGGCATCGAGCACGCGATCCTGCACCTGCTCTACGCCCGCTTCTGGACCCGTGCCTTGGCCCATATCGGCTTGATCGAGTTGCAGGAGCCGTTCGCCAGCCTGTTTACGCAAGGGATGGTAACGCACGAAACCTATTCGCGCGTCGATCCGGCCAACGGCGCGCCGCTGTTCTTCTCGCCCGAAGAGATCGAACGCAGCAGCGATGGCGCCACACTCAAAACCGATGGCCAGCCGGTTGAAGTCGGCCGCGTTATCAAGATGTCGAAAAGCAAGAAGAATGTCGTCGATCCGGACGACATCATTGCTCAGTATGGTGCCGATGCAGTGCGTTGGTTCATGCTGTCTGACAGCCCGCCCGAGCGTGACCTGCCGTGGTCCGAGGCTGGCATCGAAGGCTGCGCCCGGTTCGTCCAGCGCCTCTGGCGGCTGTTCGGTCAGTACGATACCGCAGCAACGGGCGAAGACAAGGCGCTGGACCGTAAACGCGATCAGACGGTCCACGCTGCTGCCGAAGACATCGCCGCGCTCGGCTTCAACAAGGCGGTCGCCCGGATTTACGAACTGACCAATGCGACTGAAAAGGCAGCGCCTTCAGCCAGTCGATCCGCCGCGATCCGCACGATTCTGCTGCTGGTTGCACCGATGATGCCGCATCTCGCCGAAGAGGCCTGGTCGATGATCGGCGAAACCGGCCTGATCGCCGATGCCGCCTGGCCGCCGGTCGATCCGGCGCTGCTGGTTGAGGATGAGGTGACTGTCGCGATCCAGGTGCTGGGCAAGCTGCGCGACACGGTTACCGTTGCCAAAGGTCTGCCCAGGGACGAGCTTGAGGCGCTTGCGCTTGCTTCCGAGAAGGTCCAGCGTGCGCTGGATGGCAGGGCAGTGAAGAAGGTGATCGTGGTGCCGGATCGACTGGTCAACCTGGTGGCATGAAACGGCTGGCGATCCTGGTTCTGGCCTTGCTGCTGTCCGCCTGCGGGCTGAAGCCGATGTATGCCGGCGGAGCGGGCGGCGCGGTGTCGCAGGGGCTGTCCGGGATCGAAGTCTCCCCGATCGAGGGCAAATCGGGCTGGTTGATGCGTAATGCACTGGTTGACCGGCTCGGCGCTCATAATCCTGCGGGCGCCCCCCGTTACCGCCTTGATGTGCGGCTGGACGACAAGCTTGAAGGGCTTGGCCTGCTGTCGGACGATACCATCGCGCGCGAGCGCCGCACCTTGCGAGCGCGGTATCAGCTGGTCGATCTGGCCACCGGGGAGATCGTGCTCGATGCCACCGCCGGATCGGACGCCGGTATCGACGTGGTAAGCAGCGAATATGCCACGATCGCAGCGGAAAATACCGCGCTGGAAAACCTGACCAAACAAGTGGCCGACCGGATTGTGACGCGGCTGGCGCTGACATTGCGCAAGGGCCAGTGAAAGTCACGCAAAAGGATTTTCGCGCAACTGCCGCCAAGGCGGCGCGGGATGCGCGCGTGTTTTTCTTCTGCGGGCCGGATGAGGCCGGGGCCAACGCCGCTGCACATACCATCGCCGGACTGCTTCACGATCCAGGCGAGCGGATCGAGCTGACCGGGTCCGAACTGAAACGCGATCCGGTGCGGCTGGGTGACGAGGCACGGTCAACCTCGCTGTTTGGCGAAAGTCGGCACATCTGGGTCCGGGCCAGCGGCGACGAGGTGCATGACGCCGTAAAGACACTGCTCGATGGCGAAGTGGCAGGCTGCCCGGTGCTCATCGTGGCGAGCGGCGCCACTGACAAATCGCGCACCGCAAAGCTGCTGGCCCCGCGGGCCGATGCGCTGATGGCGATGTTTTATCCCCCCGACCTGCGCAGCGTAACCGGAACAGTGCGCGACATGGCCGATGCGGCCGGCGTTACCCTGAGCGGCGATCTCGCCGAACGGATCGCGCGTGCCGCCGCGCTCGACACCCGACTGGCGCAATCAGAGGTGACCAAACTGGCGCTCTATCTTGACGCCACTCCGCAAGCTCCGCGCAAGGCCGACGCGGAGGCGCTGGATGCGATCGGCGCGAAAACCGAAGACGATGGCTTCACCAGCCTTGTCAACGTGGTGCTGGGAGGGGAAACCGCCAAGCTGATGCAGGAGCTGCGCCGGATGCGTGAACTGGGCCTCAACCCGGTCGGGCTGCTGCTGGCATTTGAACGCCGCACGGCCCAGCTGGCGCAGTTGGCCGCGCGAATGGGGCCAAATGGCAATGTCCGCCAGTTCATCGAGGCAGAAACCAATGCCCGGCGCGTTTTCTGGAAAGACAGCCGCGATCTGATTGATCAGCTTTCACGCTGGCGCGGGCGCAAGCTGGGACGGCTGGTCGATCGCCTGATCGAACTGCACCGGGCACTGCTGGCCAACAGTCAGAATGCGGAACTGCTATTGTCGCAAGGCCTGGCCGAGATTGCCCGCGCCGCCGCGCACCGGCCCTAGCGCCCCAGACAAAGGGCGGGCATCGACCCCGCGACGCCCGCCCTCAATTGCCGTTCGGTGCCGTTCGCGATTCTAGAAATCGACCCCGACGCGCGCGTAAAGATACCGCCCGTTGAACCCGAATGGTGAGAAGATCGAGAACGGGATATACTGCTGATTGGCAGGATAGGAGCCGCCGATGGCCGCGGGACGCAGCCCCCAGGGCGAGCGATCCGGGTAGACATCGAACAGGTTATCGGCCCCCACGGCGACGGTAATGCGGTCGTTGGGCTTGAACTGCAGTTCCAGGTCCGTGATCCATTTGGCACTGAGGAAAATGTCGTCAGGGCCATAAGCTGTCAGGCTGGTCGGCGCGGTGATTGGGTTAGCCGATCCGGGCGAGGTCACCTTGCCATACCGGGTCGTCCGTGCGGTGATACCGAACTTGCCGATATCGCCATCCAGGCTGAAGACAATCTTGTCCTTCGGCTGGCCTTCCGTAAAGCGCAGCGATTCCACACGCCCGAACAGGATCAGACCCGGGATCGAGGCAAGCGGCCCCAAATCGTTGTTATACGCCAGGATCTTCTGATCGTTGTAGTTGTATGCGGCGGTAAAGCTCCACTTGCCGAGGCCCTCAAACGGGATCCGCCAGTTGAGCACCGCGTCAACGCCTTGCGTGCGCGTATCCAGGCCATTGATAAAGAACCTTGCCGCGCCGACCGAGGAGAACCCGTTGGTATCGAGTACCGCCTTGACCGCGGCATTGACCGCGGCCGTGCCGCTGCCCGCTGCACCAAGGTTTTCGGTCAGCACGATCCGGTCATTGATCCGGATATTGTAGTAATCCACCGTAAGGGTCAGACCGCTGAATGGATTGGCGGTAAACCCGGCCGAGAGGTTGAGGGACTTTTCCGGCCTGAGCGGCTTTGATCCCAGCGCCAGGGCAACCGGGCTGTTCACCGCCACGGTGCTGATGTCGACCGGGACCCCGGCGATGAAGTTGGTCGATGTGGTGGTGAAATATTGCTGGTGCAGCGACGGTGCACGGAACCCGTTGGAAATCGAACCACGGATTGCGAACCCGGGGGTGAATTCATAGCGCGCCGCAAACTTGGCGTTCAGGGTGTTACCGAAGTCCGAATAGTGTTCGAACCGCGCCGCTACCGTGGTGCTCAGCCCTGCAGTGATATCGGTGTCGAGCTCAACGTAACCCGCTACGCTTTCACGCCGCACGTTGGTCTTGCTTGATGCCGGAATCCCGGGGAAGCCCTGCGCACCGGCGGCGGCACCACGGCCCGGGAACGAACAGATTCCGCTTCCCGCGTTGTAGACGCCGCTTTGTGCAGCGCAGTTAACCGCGGTGGTCGCGAAGGAGGCGCGGAAATATGGCCCGATCGCCCAGCTCTGCAATTCGCCCGGGCGAATTGCGAAACGCTCGACCCGATATTCGGCGCCGAATGCCAGCGTCAGCGGCTTGGCAAAGCCAACGTCGAATTCACGGCTGAAATCGAGATTGCCCATAGCCTGCTTGTAGCTCAGACCGCCGGCATCGAAGGCCCGCACGCTGGCGGGTCCAAAGCTGGTGTTCAGCGAATTTTCGACGCGGTAGTCAAATGCGTTGTGGCCATAAGAGAACGAGCCGTCGACGTTCCATTCGCCCGCCGTGGTGCGCAAGCCAAAGGTCAAGGAGTTATCGGTCAGGTCGGACTGGATAAATGGCAGGAAGCCATCGCTGGTCAGGCCCACGAAGTTGGCATTGGTCGGCGCGGTGTTCGGCGCCAGGACCGACCAATCACGGTTGGCTGCAGCGTTCTGCTGGCGATAGTTCGCCGCGCTGATCGAATCGCGCTGATCGAAGCTGGCAAAAGCGTAGAATTCAATGCTGCCGGTCACCGGCACACCGACGTTGCCAAACAGGATGAAATCGTCGGCTTCGGGATCGCCAAAGCGGAACTCCAGCCGGTCGAAAGTCAGCTCGCGCGGGTCCCAGGTGGTCGCAGTCGGGCGGATGTAATTGGGCCGCAGGTCATAGCCCTGGCGGTTAGTGGAACCGCGATGGCGATATTCTGCGGTCAGGTTGATATAGCCCGCCTCGTTGCCGAAAAAGGGCAGGCCGATATTGGTCGCAACAGAATAGCTTTCCCCGTCCTTGGCCCTGCGCTCACCATCGACGGTGGCCTGAAAATAGCGGCTGTCCGTGGCCATCAGCTGCGGCTGCCCGCCCGACGTGACCAACCCGGTAACATTGTCCACCCCGGCAATGGTCGTGTCATAACGGCCATAGGAAATCGTCGCGCGGCCGCCCTCGCTCTTGGTCTTGAGGCGGACGTTGATCACCCCGGCAATCGCATCCGAACCATATTGCGATGAAGCCCCGTCGCGCAGAACTTCGATCCGTTCGATCGCCAGCGCCGGGATCGTATTCATGTCAACCGCAGCCGACCCGCGCCCGACCGTGCCGTTGATATTGAGCAGTGCCGAAACGTGGCGGCGCTTGCCATTGACCAGAACCAGCGTCTGGTCCGGTGCGAGCCCGCGCAGGGTTGCCGGACGCAGCGCATCCGAACCGTCGGCGATCGCTGGCTGCGGGAAGTTGAAGCTGGGCACCAGCTTGTTGAGGATCTTGTTGGTTTCAACCTGCCCGCCCTCGCTGATGGCTTCGGCAGAAAGCACGTCGACCGGCACTGGCGAATTTTCCACCGTGCGCGATGCGGCACGGGTTCCGGTAACGATGATCGTTGGAGCGTCATCCCCGGTTTCGGCTTCCTGGGCCTGGGCCGGCGCGGCGATCGCAACTACCGAAATAGTGGAAAGCAAAGCGAAGCGGCGAATGGAATGCATGTTGAACCCCTTCAATAGGTACCGGGCCGCGAGAGCCACGACCGGACGGTTATAGTTGTCGTCAGAGTGACGCCTTTCCGTCATAGCAACAAGAGCCCCTGGACGATTCCACGGTTCATGTTGCATTGCGGCAACGGCTTGGTTTCAGGTTTGAAACTGGGCCTTGCGTGGGCCAAGGTAGCCGAACAGGTAAGCCCCCACCTTGCGCATCTGGATTTCCTCGGCCCCTTCGGTGATGCGATAACGGCGGTGGTGCCGATAGATATGTTCAAAGGGCTTGTGCCGGGAATAGCCCATTCCGCCGTGGACCTGCATCGCCCGGTCAGCCGCCTCGCAGACCAGACGGTTGGCGTAGTAATTGCACATGCTGATCTTGTCGGACAGCTGGTGCTCCAGCTCCTTGTGCGGAATCTGGTCCATCTCCCACGCCGTCTTGTAGATCAGGGCACGCAGCATCTCGCACTGCGTCGCCAGCTCCACCAGAGGGAACTGGATGCCCTGATTACGGGCCAGTTCCTGCCCGAAGGGTTTGCGCTGGCGCGCATATTTGACTGACTCCTCGACGCAGAAGGTCGCCGCGCCAAGCGAGCTGGCCGCCTGGCGAATACGGTTCTGGTGAACGAAGCTCTGTGCGATAGACAGCCCTCCATCGACCGGACCCAGCACCGCGCTTTCCGGCACCCAGCAATTCTCGAAATGCATCCGCGGGTGATCGGTCGGCATGTTGAAGGTCCACATATATTCATCAACCACCATGCCGGGGGTGCCGACCGGGACGAGGATGCAGGTGATCCCCCTGGCATCGCCATCCTTGCCCGATGTACGGCAGAACGCGGCACAATGCGTGGCAACATGCATGCCGGTAATCCACATCTTGCGCCCGTCGATCCGCCAGCCCGGCACGCCATCGCGAACCTCGCGCACGGCGCGGGTCTCCATATGGGTCGCGTCGCTGCCATGATCGGGCTCGGTCAGACCAAAGGCCACGCGCCGCTCGCGGTTGAAGCCGCCAAGGATGAACTCTTCCTGCTGCTCGGGCGTGCCGAAGTGTTCGAACATCGCCACGAAGGGGAAATTGCCGACGATCGAATGTTCATTCTGCAGATCATTGTGCAGGCCCAGACCCTTCGCGGCAAAGCGATCGCGGATCACTGCCATCGCCAGGTTCGAACCATCCTTGCCGCCGTATTTCTTCGGCGCGGAAAAACGCCAGTGCCCCGCCCGGTCCGCCCGGATCGAGGCTTCGCGCAGCAGCAATTCCCATTCATGACGGGGCAGGCCGTCGTTTTCGAAATCGGTGCGTGCCCATTCACGGCGATGGTCGAAAAAGCGGATGTTGTCGTCCTGCTGCTCCAGCGGAGT
>JAFLDC010000159.1 GCA_017302775.1 Sphingomonadales bacterium | reverse complement strand
AAAAAGATCGATATTG
Organism: Sphingomonadales bacterium; assembly: GCA_017302775.1. The sequence continues at coordinate 6,477 of JAFLDC010000159.1, read as the reverse complement.
CCAGGAAGACCGAAAGCGGCGTCATCCTGTGCCAGCTTGAACGCCATCACGACCATTTGGGCGATCTCGCCGCCCGAATTCTGCGGGAGACCGCGTGGTTGGACAACACAGACCCCCTCTACATTCAGCGCAAGCGCGCTTGCGCTTTGGTCCTGCCCTTGGTCGAGCGCTTCGCCGAGACACTGGTGTGCATGGATTGCAATGCGGCTGACGCAGCGATGAAAAAGGATCTCGGTGGTCGCGTCCACCGCGACTTCAGCTTTAGCCCCGGCGAAATTGGCGCATTTGTCGATGCCCGTCCCAACCTTGCCCACGAACTCAATTTCGAAAAGGGCTTGGAGATTTGGGCGAAGGCCGACGCGGACTTCCAGCAGCGCCTCGTTTTTGTCGAGCAAATAGCGGGGCGATTGACCCTCGGTTTGCACGACCGTGAACAATACAACGATTCATACAACTTGGTCGGCGACCAGGATGCCCGCATGTTTCTGAGTCTCGCAACCGGCCAGCTTGGTGCCAGAGGCAGGCTGCCGACGCTGTGGGAGGCATTACGCGCAAGGTCATGTGCTGGTGACGGTCATAGGTCGGCACTGAAAAAGTCACCTGCACCGCGTGTTCGGACCCCGACACCGGAGGAATTCGCGGACTATGATCGTGCCATGCAAAAACCGGGACCCTGGAGCAGGACCGCTGCGGACTGGAGTTGCGCCTGCTGTTCGCGCTCGAAGCTAGAGATCATGCGAATTTCCGGGAAAGGGAGATGGACCGGGCACATTCACGAGATCTGTGACTATCGTGAAGAAATGAATGAGCGCGCCCTGACGTTTCGCTCAGCCTACAGGGCTGAAAGGCCGATCTTCGGGTCATACGTCAAGATCACGATCTGCCAGGATTGCAGGCTGGTCATGACCGATGCGGGCAAGCTCAGAGGGGATGGTCGCGGGGGTGAGAACTGCCTGTCGCCGGACGTCGTCCGATCGCTGGTTGGAGAAGCCAGGCCGAATTGCCGCCATGATGTCAGCGACCAGCAGTTGCGAGAAGCGATCGAGACGAGCCGTTCATGGTCGAGCGGCGCTGACGATTTTTGGACTCACTGCAGGCACGCGAGCGAAGCGTCGTTGCGCTTGTCGCAATACGTCGATGGGCGAGGGATGGCCCTGCCTATCGCTAGGCAGCACGCGATCACGGACTTGACGCAGTCGGGCAGTCTTCCCGGCCGGAATGCCGAGGAAGTCTTTGATTGGCTGCTTCACGAGCGAGAACGCCTCGATGGATTGTGATGGCTCGTAGAGGTAGTCGAGCCAGCTGCGGCGCCAAACTCAAAGCTGAATTGGAATGTCCACCACGGGGCGGATCGGTTCCAGCAGGGTCGCGTATTTCCGCACAACCTGATCATACAGATCAAGGGTATTGCGCGCCTTTACCGTTATGATCATCGCATATGACAGCGGTTCGTCGGGACGAAAGTCCCTCCCTTCCAGCCGTGCATTGTAATGCAGGTCGAATGTTGGATTGCGAAGGCTGCTGCCTCTGAATGACTTTGTTGCGTGCAGGCAGTTTTCCCATTTCCAGGCATCCTTGCGCAACTCGTCCTCAGTCATACCGTTGACGGTCGTGCCGAAGAAACTCTTTGAGTCAGGATGCAACTGAGTATCGCGCGAGAATTTCTGATCATGAGGGCGGAAAGTCAGTTCCAATCCCGCGCGCGTATAATTGCCAGGATGGTGCGGGTCGGTCGGTGTCTTGTAACACAAGGTAGCCTTGATCGAGACATTGCCGGTCAACTCGCCAGCGGGAACCGGCACCGGAATCCGGATATACCGTGCCGGTGAGATCGTGCCCTGATATACGATCCGGATTGTGTCATCGTCACACAGAACAATGGTTGCGAGGTCGCGCGGTACACGGCCCCAGCCCACCTCCTGCCGCGAATGATCGGCGCACTCGGTGCTGTGGATAAGCAATGTCCGGATGGCTAGCAGGTTCAGACCCGAGCCAAAGTGTGCTTTGATTCCTGTCCCGAGCCTGAGCACGCTGGGCGCCGCAAACGACGTGCCCCCAGTAGCGTCGAATTCAGGGGTCAGGCCTTCGCCTACAACAAGAAAGGGGCGGCCGAGCGAACCGCCAAAGTCGACGAGATCCGGCTTCATAAGCCCAGGGCTACGGCCTGGACCCACGGAGCTGTATGCAGCGCGTTGCCAATCGGTGTCAGGTGTATCGCATGCGCCAACCGCGAGGGCATTGACGCAATCTGCGGGAACCTGGATGCGGTTTAACCCAAGAAGGGCGTCGCCTTCTCCATCGTTGCCGACAGCAATGGCCGCCAAGGTGTCGGTCCGCGCCAATCTGTCGTCGAGCACTGCTGTCCAGGCATGCACATCGTCGTCTTCAATCGGCAGGCGAGGTCCCAAACTAAGGTTCACGAACTCGTAGGGCTGGTCGGCCAAGACGCGTTCAATGCGATCAAGAACGTCGAACAATTCATGCGGATTTTGTCCGGGATCGGTATCGAGGACCCGGTAATGGTCGATATTCGCGTAGGGCACGGCTGGAGGCACCTTGGGGTCGAGATGCCCAAACAAGAGCGCCGACGAAACTCCAATGCCGTGCTTCAGAAACTCGCTGTGGGCCGGACCGATGCCATGGGCCTCAATTGGGGTGACCCAGGAGGTCAAGGGGTGCGCATCCGGAACCCCGCCATCAAAGACTGCAACCCTGATCGACGGATCGATGGCTGGCGCGGTCGGCAGGATCAACGCTTGGCCTGGCAAAGTGGCGGCGCGGATCGTCGGGCGCAGCATGCGCAAACGCGGCATTTCTCGCAGCGCTCGCACGACGGTAAAGGTCGCAATCTCATCGGCTAGGCCCACCGGGGCTTCGAGTTCGAGAAAGCACAAGCCACCCGCATAAAAGCGCCGCCGGAAGTCAGCTTCGACTCCGAGGTGTGCGAGGTATTGTTGAAAATAGGGAAGGACAAACCTGTCACCGGTCAGCGAGTCGGCGTGCAAGACGACCTCGAACACCGCTTCTTGAGCATCAGGCAACTTACCTTTGATCTTGTCTTCGGGACCGGGAGCCTCGATGTCCTCGAGGGAAGCTAGGTCCTTCGCACCGGGCGCATTCTCTGCCAGAGACGGCAACAATGCCCCCCAGTTTCTGAAGGTCGCCCGAGGGGCCATAACAAAGAGTTCGGTAGTAAGCGTCTCGGACGGCGCTCGATTCCGTGAGCGCCGCTCTGGCGTGATTCGGCGGGGACGACTGCCAACAGGCGTGACACCCGCAGCCTTCAGCAGTTCAAGCGGATAGGCTGATTTCGAGAGATATTCGGGATTGAGCGTCAGACCCACAACGGCCTGTTCGTTCGGGCAAGCCGCATCGGGTAGGGCATCGATCTGCGAGGATGCCTTTTGCAGCATCGGAGTTAGCCGCTGGCGGGCTTCGAAGAATGTGTATGGAGCTTCCTTTGGCCCACCACCCCCACGAACGGTGATGTCCTCGGCCAGTCGCTCACCTTTGCCGAGCAAGAAGTTCCGTTTCATCCGACTTTCCTCTTTCGACCAGGATGCGCCGGACCAGCGGCGCTGTGGGACCGAATTGTATCACGCGAGACACCAGTGAGTTCGGCTGCCTGGCGCTGGGTTGAGAACCCCTGGTCAACGAGCGATGTCGCGAACGCTATCCGCTGATCCTTCGACAGGGAGTCCAGTTGCAGCAAACCCAAAAGCTGTTCGTCTACCGGGGTGCGCTGAAGTGCTGCAGCCCGTCGTGCGGCCTTGAGATTTCGATCAATGTCGCTGAACGATTGACCCGCCAAGGCTGACGCTAGGATGTCGGCCCAAGCTTCAGATTTTTCGCTCAAACCATCCAATTCTACGGCGATGAAACGTGCGGCGCTGGCAGGAGTGGGCAGGGGAAACTCGACGGCAAGCTCAAAGCGGCGCCAGATAGCCGGATCGAGTAAGTCGGCGTGATTTGTAGCAGCAATCAGAAGTCCAGAAGCGGGCCAGTCGTCGAGTTGCTGCAACAGGACTGTCACGAGGCGCTTGAGCTCGCCGATCTCGCCACGGTCGTCGCGACGTTTGGCGATTGCATCGAGTTCGTCGAGCAGAAGCACACAGTCGATGGACTTGGCGTAATCGAGCACGTGGCGAAGATTGGACCCCGTCCGACCAAGGTAGCTGCTCATGACGGCCGACAGATCCAGGATCAACAACGGGCGGCCAAGAGCTCTGGCAACCCAACGCGCCGCCAAAGTCTTACCAACCCCAGGCGGCCCAGTGAAAATCGCCGATCGTACCGGCTCAAGCCCGGCCTCCCGCAGGACGATTTCTTCCCGCCGCTCTGCAACAAGCGCGTCAAGTGCGGATTGGACATCGCTTGCAAACACGGGCTCGTGATCAAGGAAGGGGGGCTCCTCGACCCGTAGCAATTGAAACCTCGAATCCACGTCCACTGGAAGTGCGACCTCGCTGGCCCTCCGCAATGGAGAGGAACGGGTCGGAGCCTGGCGTAGCAGGTCAGTCAGTGCGGTCGACAACTCGGGAGATGCCGTACGGTAGCGCTTCGAAATGCGATGGATGAGCGACTGCACGTCCTGCGTGCGACCGGATAGACCGATCCGGGCCATTTGAATAAAATCCTCAACCATTTTTTCCACGACGTCGACTTCCCCGGCTTTGCGTTATCCGAGGTGTGTGGCAAAGAATGGACTAATTTTCAACCCACAATGAAAAACTTAGTCCATTTATATGCTAGTAGACTGATATAAGGTCAAATTTAATGGCCTTACAAGGACTCCTCGGGGCGGCATCCCGTAAGGTGACTACGCCGCCCATTCCAGGACGACGGCGTTCTCACGTTTCAGCAGTTGGTCGATTTTCGACGAAACCCGCTCAACCGCCAACCGCAAGGCTTCGTCGATGTGGACGTAATTCTGCGTTGATCCCCTCGCGCCATGGCCGAGCAGAGCTTTGATGGTCAGTTCCGAAAAGCCCATGTCGCCCGCGACACTGCCGAAGGTGTGACGCAGCACATGGGGTGTGACGCCCTTGATCCCTGCGATGGCGCACAAGGCGCGCAAGGTTTCAGGAACGCCCGAGTACGGCCGGTCTACAAAGTCCGAAGGGAAGAACAGCGAAAGGCCGCGCTTCTCTGGCAGGGCTTTCAGCAACTGGATCGCTGCCCGGCCGATCGGGCGCACTTGCCCATCGGTCTTGGTGTCGGGGAAGTGGACATATCCGCGGTCAGAGTGGAGCCAACTCCGTTCCATGCCGATGACCTCGGAAATGCGGTAGCCGGTCAGCAGCAGCGCTCGGACTGCGGCGAGGCCAGTCGGATTTTCCTCGTTCCGCTCGGCGATTTCCATCGCTTCACCAAGGGCGCGGATTTCGGCGGCACTAAGCCGACGCGTGCGGGGCTTGCCGGCAATCTTGCGAACGCCCGCTGCGGGATTGTTCTCGACGATGTCATACCGAAGCGCGTGTGACAGGAGGCTTTGCAGCGTCGAGACAGCGCGTCCGGCAACGCCCGGCCCACCTGCAGCCTTGCCACCGCGCCCACCTTCCTTCCGGGGCCTGGCGGTCTTTCCAGCAACGATGTCCATTTGCATCTTTTCGATGTCGGCGATGCGCAAGGCGCGGACCTGCCGAGTGCCGATCAACGGCACGATATGCGTCTCGATCCGGCTGCGATCCATGGCCAGCGTCGAAGCCTTGATCGGCCTGTGCTTGCGACCGAGGATCGTCCCGGCTTCGGCGTTTTCAAGATACCAATTGCAGACTTCCCGGATCGTGATGGCCGCCCTGGACTGCGCTCGCTCCTCGGCAGGATCGGCACCGCCGACGACCGCCGCCAGCTTCAAGATCGCTTGCTTGCGCGCCTGCTCGACGGTGAGGACGCCATAGCGACCGATCACGATCCGGCGGCTGCGCCCTTCCTCGTTCCGGTATTGAACGACGAAGGCCTTGAGACCTGACGGGATGACGCGCACGCCAAATCCACGCAACTCCGAATCCCACAGGAAGGCCTGTCCCTTCACAGGGATCGCGAGCGCGTCGATGGCTGTCTTGGTGAGCTTGCCCATGCCGGCTTGTCCTTTCCGGCATTTTGCTTACACAAGCGGCAGTCCTTGGCAATGTACGCACAATGTAAGCGAGCGGGAAGAAACGACGGGTAAGGAATGGATTGTCCTGGCGTAGTTTCCATTCGATATTTGCGCGTATATTCAGAAGGATAGAGTTCGTTGGCGGGCTTTAGGGTGCTCTCGGCGGAACCAATCCGGCATTTTGCCAAGGTTGGGGTCGAGGGTTCGAATCCCTTCGCCCGCTCCAGTTTTCCCAAGGCTTTCGAGACTTTTCGCCTTCGGGCGCCGGACCATAGGTAACCGGCAAGGTAACGCGAACCCTGCGCTCATCGGATGCCACTTAGAGGCTGTGCGGCTGTTTCCCCGGCTCCGTTCCCCTTCTCTTCCATATTGATGGG
>JAFLDC010000158.1 GCA_017302775.1 Sphingomonadales bacterium | reverse complement strand
GGCGAGACGTGTAAGGTGCTCAAGGTCTTTGATGGCCGGGCGACTTACGAATGATCCGCGCAGCGGCGTAAGCACCAGCAGGCCGGCGTGCCTTGGCCGCTCGATGATTACCGTGGCAGGCGGCAGCGAGGGCAACGTTTGCGGGCCCATGGGTTAACGCTCTTGAACATCGCGTCACCAGTCGCGACATAGGCGCTTCAAGCAAGAGGGAATCCCATGATCGACCTGTACGGCGTCCGCAGCGCAACCGGACAATTCACCCAAGACCCGACCACCGGCGCGCTGATCCCGGTAGTGGTAGAGCAGTCGAGCCGCGGCGAACGCAGCTTCGATATCTACTCGCGCCTGCTGCGCGAGCGGATCATTTTTGTGACCGGAGAGGTCGAGGACCACATGGCCTCGGTGATTGTCGCCCAGTTGCTGTTCCTCGAAAGCGAAAATCCTTCGAAGGACATCTCGATGTACATCAACTCGCCTGGCGGGGTGGTGACAGCCGGGATGGCGATCCATGATACCATGCAATACATCAAGCCCAAGGTATCTACCGTTTGCATCGGCCAGGCATGTTCGATGGGTTCGTTCCTGCTGGCCGCGGGCGAACCGGGTATGCGAATTGCACTGCCCCAGGCACGCATCATGGTTCACCAACCGTCGGGTGGTGCGCGCGGTATGGCCAGTGATATCGAGATTCAGGCGCGCGAAATTCTCAGGCTTAAAGAAACGATGCACAAGCTCTATGCTGACTACACCGGCAAATCGGTGAAGGAAGTGGCCGACGCGATGGACCGCGACACCTGGCTCAGCGCAGACGAGGCACTGGCTTTCGGCCTGGTCGACAAGGTGTTCCAGACCCGTCCGGATGGCGATCAGGATGGCGGCGGCACTGGCGGGGCGCCGGAATAGGCCGAAGCAATTCGGTAACCCTGCCGCTTCAGCCCTGGTCAATCCGGGGCCGTTATGCGGCAGGATTGAATATTGTTTCCGTCGGGTTACACTTCCGGCGAATCCCCGCCTTGCGGGCAAGTGGATAAAAGCATGACCAAATTGAGCGGAACCGACGCCAAAAGCACCCTGTATTGCAGCTTCTGCGGTAAGTCGCAGCACGAGGTGCGCAAGCTGATTGCAGGCCCGACGGTGTTCATCTGCGATGAATGCGTCGAGCTGTGCAACGACATCATCCGCGAGGAAACCAAAGCCGGAATCGCAGGCAAGAAGGATGGCGGCGTTCCGACCCCGAAGGACATCTTCGAAACGCTCAACGACTACGTGATCGGCCAGGACCGCGCCAAGCGCGTGCTTTCGGTCGCGGTGCACAACCACTACAAGCGCCTTAAGCACAGTTCGAAGGGTGGCGAAGTAGAGCTGTCAAAGTCGAACATTCTGCTGGTCGGGCCGACCGGCTGCGGCAAGACCCTGCTTGCGCAGACCCTCGCCAAGACTTTCGATGTACCCTTCACCATGGCCGATGCCACCACCCTGACCGAGGCCGGTTACGTGGGTGAGGACGTCGAAAACATCATCCTCAAGCTGCTGCAGGCGAGCGACTACAACGTTGAGAAGGCCCAGCACGGCATCGTCTACATTGACGAAATCGACAAGATCAGCCGCAAGGCCGAGAACCCCAGCATCACCCGCGATGTATCTGGTGAGGGCGTGCAGCAGGCGCTGCTCAAGCTGATGGAGGGGACAACCGCATCCGTGCCCCCTCAGGGCGGCCGCAAACATCCACAGCAGGAATTTCTGCAAGTTGACACCACGAACATCCTGTTCATCTGCGGCGGAGCTTTTGCCGGGCTTGAAAAGATCATTGCCGATCGCTTGCAGAAGCGTTCGATCGGCTTTGGTGCACATGTCGCAGATCCGGAAAAGCGCAAGGTGGGCGAACTGCTGCAAAAGGCAGAGCCTGAGGATCTGCTGAAGTTCGGCCTGATTCCCGAATTCGTGGGCCGCTTGCCGGTGATCGCGACGCTGGAAGACCTCGATATTGAAGCTCTCGTCAAGATCCTGCGCGAACCCAAGAATGCGCTGATCAAACAGTACGCCAAACTGTTCGATCTGGAAGAGGTCACCTTGACCTTTACCGACGATGCGCTCGAAGCCATCGCCAAGAAGGCGATCGAGCGCAAGACCGGCGCGCGCGGGCTGCGTTCGATCGTCGAAGGGCTGCTGCTCGACACGATGTTTGACATCCCCACTGAACAAGGCATCGCCGAAGTGGTGGTGGACAAAGATGTGGTCGAAGGGCGCAAAGAGCCGGTTCGGGTGCTTAAAGGTAAAGAAGAAGCAGCCTAAGCGCTTGCGCGTTGCGCCGGCTTAGTCCGTTCGCTCGCAAGTGCGGTGATCCCCACTTGCGTTAGCTGCCGCTGCTATCGCTGCAGGGAGCAGCACGTCACGTTTGCCGGTGGCCAGATCGAAACTGCTGGTCTTGACGATACGCCCCCGCGCATCATGCAGCGTAATGAGAGCGATTTTGGCCGTCGCCGGAATAGCCAGTAACGCGGTGCGGCTGGCGGTCATCGGCAAATCCGATGCAGTGTTGTCGTTGTCTTGCGACACTGCGATCGGTTCCCCGCCGTCGAACGAGACCTCAATGCGCCAGCGCGCCAAATCGCGATAGTGCCGTGTCGATGATCCGCGCGCGGCCGGCGGTACGAGTGTTGTCAGCGTGAGTGTTGCACTGGTGGCAACATTCAGGTGCTCAGGGGAATATGCAGGATAGTGGACCCAAAGCTCCAGACCGGGCGCCTCACCCGGCCGGCCGGCGCTCCTGATCGTCTGAACCGGCGCCCAACTGACGGAGAGGCTCTGGCGCAGGCCAGTCTGATCTATCGTGGCGACCGCCACCGCACGCTCAGCCCCTGGCTCCTCGGCATAGCCATAACACCGGAAGGCTGGCGTACTGACAGGACCAGGTGCAGCGGCGATCAGGGCCGCTGCACCTGCCAGGATAGGGAGGCGCATCAGTTCGCCTGACGGAACACCACTTCTCCGTCCTTGGACACCGACATTTCTTTCTGGACGCTTTTCTGCAGTTGCCAAATGCCACCGCGCTGCACCCAGACATCAGCCGACACCATCCTGATATCCAGGGTCACTTCCGTGCCTGTTTCGTCCGGGCGCTTCATCTGAAGGGTCATTTCTGCGTCAACCGCCGCGCTATCGCCATTCAGCTTGACGTTAACTACCTTGGTCTGAGGCTTAAGCTCTGCCATTTCGGGCGGCATCTGGCTGAGCTTTTCAAGGGAATCGGCACGGTTGTGCGTTTCGCCGCGGATGTCGGTCGATTCATAATCGGAGGCCAGCAAGGCACCGACCTTGGTCGTGTCCTTGGCCATCATGGCAGCCGTCATTTCGGCATAGCGTGCCTCGAACATTGCCTTGGGATCCTGCTGCGCCTGAGCGCTGCCAGCGATCGCAACAATCATCGCGCCGCCAGCCAGCCAATGCCGCATCGTTGAGAAACTCATGCCCTTCATCTCCTGTTTGCTCCGCAATATGGGAGCATAGAACCGGTTGTAATGTAAGCTGCAATCGGCAACCGCAGATGAACGGTTCGATCAATCGCCAAGGCAAACCGCCGAACAGCAGGTCCCGTAGCGGTTGGGCCTCGTCCAGAGGCAGGGGATCAAGGCAATCCGGACGAGGCCCGCAGCGTCATCCGGGTCGCCTGACGCTGACACCGATGGGCCGCTTATCAGCCCGGCAGGAACACGCCGTTGACAACGTGGACGATGCCGTTGCCGGCCTTCAGGTTGGGGGTGGTGACCATCGCCCCGCGGCCCTTGGCATCAGTGATGACGATCGCCTTGCCGTGTAGCCGTGCCGTCAGCTTGTCACCCGCCACGGTGGTAATGACGGCTTTGCCCTTGCCCTTCTTGATCAACGCCAACAGATCGGATGACGAAACATTGCCCGCAACCACGTGATAGGTCAGGATTTTGGTCAATAGCGCCTTGTTTTCAGGCTTCACCAGCGTTTCGACCGTTCCAGCGGGAAGTTTGCCGAAAGCCATATCGGTTGGTGCGAACACCGTGAAGGGGCCTCCCCCCTGAAGTGTTTCGACCAGTCCAGCAGCCTGAACGGCTGCGACCAAAGTCTTGTGATCGGGCGAGGCCACGGCAATGTCGACAACGGTTGATTTCACTGCAACGTGGCCCTGATGGCTGCCGTGCTGGCCGGCTGTCGCGGCCGGCGTCAATACCGCGAACGAGGCGCTGGCCGCCAGCGCGGCGAGAGCAAGCGTGCGCGGACGGAGAATGCGGGAAAAGGTCATTGAGAAAGCTCCTGTTATTCGTCACAGGCGTTCACATCCTGCGACTCCTATACGGAGCAACCTGCCCGGCGGATGCAGCGACAGATCAGATTGTTGAAAATTTTCCGCTGGCAACCACCGGGCCGGCAACTCCGCCTGCCGGAGCGCCGCCTAAAGGCTCGCGGGTCAGCACGACATCCAGCCCCGCAGTGACCCGAGCAGCCAATTCAGGGGGCAGGTGAACGCGGGCTTGCTTGCCAGGGGCAATGACCCCCATCGATAAAGGTCCGGTGCCGGGCACGACCAGCCACAATTCATGATCATGAGTGCCGTCTCCGGCAACGCCGGCGGCCTCTACCACCAGATCGGAACTGCGCGGCAAGTAAGTCAAGCCGAGACGCGGTCCGGTTTCGCTACCGACCGGCAAGCTGGCGACCAGCACGGGCGCACCCGGATCGAACCTGCCACCTGCGCCGGGGCCACGTTCCAGCAGCGGTGCACTCAGATAACCCACCACCAACGCAGCTGCGGCAGCCGCTGCGCTGCCCCATTGCCATACCCGCAAGCGGCGGCGCAGGGCGTCGGTCTCGTCCGCCCGATTGTCATTCCCGGCGCTGTTCGCGCGAACCGAAGCCGCGATATGCGGCCAGGTCGTCGGGGCGGGTTCAACCGGTGGCAGGTCAGCGGCCAAAGGTGCCAGCCGCGCATCCCATTCCGCCACAAGCCTGGCAAGCTCCGGATCACTCACCAGCTGCGCCGCAGCTGCGGCATGATCTTCGTCAGACAGCAGCCGCAGTGCCAGTTCGGCAGCAAGAAGTTCGCGCTCGGTCATTGCTCGAGACAGTCCTTCAGCCGGGCCAGGCCACGGCGGACCCAGCTCTTCATGGTGCCCAGCGGGACACCGCGTTCTTCTGCGAGCTGCTGATATGTCTGGCCGTTGAAAAAGGCAGAGCGGATGGCGCCCTGCTGTATGTCGTCCAGTGTGCCCAAACATCCATCCAGCCGAGTCGCTGCCTCCTGTTTCAGCAACTGCTGTTCTGCGGTTGGTTCCCCGTCGGGGATGCTTTCCGCAGCGGCAACGGGAACTGACAGCCCCCGACTGCGACGGCTTCTCAGCCGGTCGATTGACAGGTTGCGGGCCATCGTCACCAGCCAGCCAATTGCCGAACCGCGCCCGCCTTGATAGCGGCTGCCGTTGTTGGCGAGGCGTACGTATGTATCGTGCAGCGCATCTTCCGCTTCGGCGCGATCGCCAAGAATACGCAGGCAAATAGCCAGAACTTGCGGCGCCGACAGCTGATAGACCTGTTCAAGGCTGGCTGCATCGCCTGCAGCGAGTCTGCCCAGAGCGGCAGCAAGATCATCAGGGGAATCAGCGACCGGCATCGCCCACTACTATGGCGCGTGCGAATGAAGGCGGCAATCGGCGGCGTTCTGTTCAACCTGGATTGTCGCATGATGGATGCCGAACTTATCTTCAAGGTGACTGGCTACCTCATGCAGGAACCCGTCACCGGGATGGGGAGCCGGCATCACCAGATGTGCGGTGAGTGCGCTTTCGGTGGTGCTCATCCCCCAGATGTGCAGATCGTGGACTGCGGTAACGCCCGGTAATCCGGCTAGGTATGTGCGGACCGCTTCCTCGTTGATGTGGCGCGGAACGGCCAGCAACCCCATCTTGACCGCGTCCTTGAGGAGATCCCAGCTGCCCCATGCCAATCCGACCGTGATGATCAGGCTGGTCAGCGGGTCAATCCAGTACTGGTTGGTCAGATAGATCACCAACCCGGCGAAAACCACGCTGGCCGATACCACGGCATCGGCCATCAGGTGCATGAAGGCTGCGCGCAAATTGAGGTCGGTTTTACTACCGCGCGCAAACAGCAGCGCCGAGACGAGGTTTATCGCAATGCCGATCCCGGCGACGATCATGACCTGCGGCCCGTTCACTTCGGCCGGCTGCCACAGCCGTTGGACCGTTTCCAGCAGCACCGCACCCAGGGCCACCCACAGCAGGGCGGCATTGGCGATTGCCGCCAGGATTGATGAGCTTTTAAGGCCATAAGTGAACCCTGGCCCGGGCGGCCGCGCGGCGAGCACGCTCGCCCCCCAGGCCAGCACTAGCGAAAGCACATCGCCCAGATTGTGCCCGGCATCGGCCAGCAGTGCGGTCGATCCGCTGACAAAGCTAGCGTAGACCTCAGCCAGAACGAACAGACTGTTGAGGCCGATTGCCAGCGCAAAAGCCTT
>JAFLDC010000157.1 GCA_017302775.1 Sphingomonadales bacterium | reverse complement strand
ACGGTCGTCGCCTCGGTCCTGGTGATCCCAGCACTTCGGCTGCTGACATCAACGTGATCCCGGGTGCCATGGTCAAGCGCATTGACGTGCTGACCGGTGGTGCTTCGTCGGTTTACGGCGCTGACGCCGTTTCGGGCGTTGTCAACTTCGTGATGGACACGAAGTTCGAAGGCTTCCGCATCGATGGCCAGTACAGCTTCTACAACCACAACAATGATGCTGGCACCCAGATCACCGGCCCGCTCGGTGCACGCGGTTATGCCATTCCGCGCGGCATGGTTACGGATGGCGGCGCGGTTGACGCGACTGTCGCTTTCGGCACCAGCTTCGACGATGGCCGCGGCCACATCAGCGCCTATGCCGGTTACCGCAAGGTCAACCCGGTGCTGCAGCGCGACCGCGACTACTCGGCTTGCTCGCTGACCGCGCGCACCACCGCACAGGTCGCTGCCAACAACGTTCTGTACACCTGCGGTGGTTCGGCCACCTCGGCCAACGGGACCGTGTTCGACGGTAGCTCGTCGACCTACCAGATCGGTGCTGGCCGCACGCTCCCCGCTGGCTTCACCCCGTACAACTTCGGTCCGCTGAACTACTTCCAGCGTCCGGACGAGCGTTACACCGCCGGCGTGTTCGCGGAATACGAAGTCAGCGAGTCGCTGAAGCCGTATCTTGAGTTCATGTTCATGGACGACCGCACCGTTGCCCAGATCGCCCCTTCGGGTAACTTCGGCAACACCCTGTCGATCAACTGCGACAACCCGCTGCTGGGTGCTGCGCAGGCGGCAATCCTGTGCGCTCCGAGCAACCTGCTGACCGACCCGGCCGATCCGTTTGCCACCGTCGGCAACAGCGGTGGCACCGCATTCGTGTTCACCGATGCGCTGGGCAACAGCTACAACCGCGGCTTTGCGCAGATCCTGCGTCGTAACGTCGAAGGCGGTCCGCGTCAGGACGATCTGCAGCACACCAACTATCGTGGTTTGATCGGGTTGAAGGGCGATCTGGGCGATGTCTGGTCGTACGACATGTACTACCAGTACGGTCGCACCATCTACCGCCAGATCTACAAGAACGACTTCTCGGTCACCCGGATCACCCGTGCGCTCGACGTTGTCACCAACCCTGTCGGCGGCGCTCCGGTTTGCCGCTCGGTCCTCGACGGTACGGACCCGAACTGCGTTCCCTGGGATATCTGGGGCACCGGTACGGTCACCCAGGCCGCGCTGAACTACGTTCAGGTTCCGGGCATTGCCAAGGGTATCAACACCGAACAGGTCGCCAGTGCGGCATTGACCGGTGACCTTGGCGCCTACGGCCTCAAGAGCCCGGCCGCCCAGGAAGGCTTCGGCATCGCGCTTGGTGTCGAATACCGCAAGGCGACCCTCGACTTCGTGGCGGACAGCTCGTTCCAGACCGGCGACCTCGCTGGCCAGGGCGGCGCTACGCCGTCGGTGGCTGGTGCGTTCGACGTGAAGGAAATCTTCGGCGAACTGCGCGCACCGCTGGTTCAGGAAAGCTTCGTCTATGACCTGACCCTGACCGGTGGTTATCGTCACTCGTCGTATGACGTGAAGGGTGGCGGTTCGTTCAAGACCGACACTTACAAGATCGAAGGCGAATTCGCCCCGATCCGCGATATCCGCTTCCGCGGTGGCTACAACCGTGCCGTTCGCGCTCCCACGCTGCAGGACTTCTTCGCTCCGCAGCTGGTTTCGCTCGACGGGACGGACGATCCGTGCGCCGGTTTCGTGATCGGTTCGGGCGGTTCGGGCCGCGCGGGCGATCCGGGCTGTATCGCTCAGGGTCTGGTTGCCGGTCAGGTGGTCACGCCGAATCCGGCCGGTCAGTACAACGGCCTGCAGGGCGGTAACCCCAACCTGCAGCCTGAAGTTGCTGACACGTGGACTGTTGGTGTTATCCTGCAGCCGGGCTTCGTTCCTGGTTTCTCGCTGAGCGTCGACTGGTTCAACATCAAGGTTGAGAATGCGATCCAGGGCATCGGGGCTGACACCATCGTCACCCAGTGCACCAACACTTCGGATCCGTTCTTCTGCAACCTGGTCCACCGCGACTCGTCGGGTTCGCTGTGGCGCACCAACAACGGCTACATCGTCAACACCTCGCAGAACATCGGTTATGCCAAGACCAAGGGTATCGACGTTGCGGCCAACTACAGCCGCCAGCTCGGTGGCCTGGGCCGCATGAACGTCAGCTTCGTCGGCACCTGGCTCGACAAGCTGGAGACCTATGACGGTATCACCGTTCCGGTCGATTGCGTCGGCTATCACGGTGCGCTGTGCGGCACGCCGACTCCGAAGTGGCGTCACCAGATGCGCGTTGGCCTTGAAACCAAGTCGGGCATCGGACTGTCGGTCCGCTGGCGTTACTTCGATCCGGTCCGTCAGGATCGGTCGAGCACCAACCCGAACCTGGCTGGCACGACGCAGCCGGCTAACCTGCGGATCCCTGCGGTCAGCTACTTCGACCTGTCGCTGTCGGCAGACGTGGGTGACAACTTCAAGTTCCGCCTTGGTGCCAACAACATCCTCGACAAGACCCCGCCGCTCACCGCTGGCGCGGCTTGCCCGGCTGGTCCGTGCAACGGCAACTCGTGGGCCCAGGTCTACGATTCGCTGGGTCGTTACGTCTATGCCGGTGTGACGCTCGACTTCTAAGTCGTTCGGCATATCAGCCTACAAACAGGGTGGCGGGAACCTTCGGGTTCCCGCCACTTTGTTTTTGGCGTGGCGCGGTCCCATCGCTAAGGCAGTTGCATGATCGAACGTGAAGCCGCCCGTGCCGCCCTAGCCGCGGCTTCCGATCGCCACGCATTGCTGAAGGCGGCCAGCCAAGCGCTGACCCTTGGTTTGGCGGCGCAGGTCGAGCCGGTGTTGCAGTCTGCTTCTGAGCGTTATCCAGACGAACCCCGGATATGGCAGTTCCTGGGGCTTGCCCGCCGCAACCTGCAAGACAGCGCGGGGGCGCACTTCGCCTTCTCCCGGGCGGCTGCGCTGGCCCCGGGCGATGCAATAATTGCCCACAGCCGTGCGCGAACCGCACTGGAGGCGGGCTATCCCGCAGTTCCTCTGTTCAATCAGGCGCGCCAGCTCGCCCCCACCGACGGCGATGTAGCGCTCGGCCGGATCGCGGCATTGCTCGCCGCAGGGCACGGGCAAACCGCGGTTGAACAACTGGCTCATCTGCTGCGGCAAAGCCCCGGCTGGGCGGAGGGCCATATTGCCTACGCCCGTCTGGTAGCGCAGGTAGCTCCCGATCAGCCGATCGACGCAAGCTTGCGCGCCGCGCTGGCGATTCACCCCGCATCAGGCGGATTGTGGCGGCTGGTATTTCAGGTTTGGATAGAGGCCCGGAATTATCGGCAAACTTGCACAGCGGTGGAGGAAGCGCGCAGCGCTCTGGGGCCACAGCCCGAACTTGACCGGATCGAGGCGATCTGCCGGACCGAGCTGGGTGAACCGGATGCAGCGCAAATTGTATTCGACCGGCTCCCCTTCCCCACGGATCCTGAGATGGCGATCTGGCCGTTGCGCAATTACATCCGGCTCGGCCGTTATGCCGACGCGATGAGGCTGGCGGAAAGCGAATTTGCGGGTCACGATGCGGCCCCGCTCTGGCCCTATCGGGCCCTGCTGTGGCGGTTGACGGGCGATCCGCGCTGGCAATGGCTGGAGGGCGATCCACGGCTGATCGGCTGTTACGACATCACCCCGCACATCGGCCCGCTTGACGATCTGGCCGATGTGTTGCGCGGTCTGCATACGGCTAACGGCCAGCCGCTGGACCAGTCCGTCAGGGGCGGCACCCAGACGGACGGGAACCTGCTGGCCCGCGCCGAGCCGGAGCTGCGCCGGCTGCGTAATGCCGTGATCGAGGCGGCGCGGTCCTATGTTGCCCAGCTTCCTCCGCCTGATTCGAGCCATCCGCTGTTGCAGCCCCGACGTGACGAACTGCAGGTGGCCGGTGCTTGGTCGGTGCGGCTGACGGACAAAGGGTTTCATGTTGACCATGTTCACTGTCAGGGCTGGATCAGCTCAGCCTGCTATGTCGTTGTCCCGCCCGACGATCCACTCGTTCCCGAGAGCGGTTGGCTGGCATTCGGGGAATCCCGGGATCTCTTGCCGGAGTTTCGTGCATTCCGGACAATCGAGCCAAAACCGGGAAAACTCGTACTGTTCCCTTCAATCATGTGGCACGGTACGCGGCCGTTTGGTAGCGGGGAACGGATGACAGTCGCATTCGATATCGCTCGCCCAGGGTACCAGGCATGACCGATCCGGTGTCCACCCTGCGGTCCTGCGCGGAAGCGCTGCGGCGGCAGGATTTTGCCGCCGCGCTGGCTTCCGCGCAAGCGGGCCTGGCCACTGCTCCCGATCATCCGGGGCTCCTTGGCATTACGGCCCTGGCGCTGCTCCAACTCGGGCACCGCGACGAGGCGATTCCCTACCTGCGCCGCCAGATAGCGGTTACGCCGCAGGATCAGGCAGCCAGATTCAATCTTGCCACGCTGCTGACCGCGACGGGTGCTGATGACGAGGCGCGTGCCTTGTCGTTCGATCATGGCGGCCATCCTGGTCTGGCGCGCCTGGCAGGATATTTTCACCAGCAAGACGGTGATCCCGCTGCGGCCGCGGAAGACTACCGGACGGCGGTTGCGGCGGCACCGCAGGATTGGGAAAGCTGGAACAATCTGGGCAATTGCCTCGCCGCCCTTGGCGAGAGTAGCGCCGCCATCGCCGCATTCGAAAACGCGGTCAATCGCTCGCCCTACCCCAGCCTGCCCGAAGTATTCCTGAATCTTGCCCGCGCACTAGGCACCGTCGAAAATCGCGATGCGCGTTTGCGTAACGCTGAGGAGGCGGCGCGCCGGTTTCCCGACCACGCCGAGATCAGGATCGAGCACGGTCTGGCCCTGGTCGGCATGGGCCGCAATGATGAAGCGATTGCGGTCCTGCGCGCCGCAGCCGCTGACGAGGCGGGCTTCGGTGAAGCGCACGTCGAACTGGGCCTGTTGTACGAACATGCCAACAGGCTCGAAGCGCTCGAAGCGCTGATTTCTGCCAATGCTGAGGCCGGGGCGAGCCCTGCGCTTGATTTTCTGACCGCGTGGTTATTTCGGCGGCAAAACAGATTTGCGGAAGCGCGCGTGCTCGCCGACCGGATTCCGGACACGATCAACCCGGTACGAACCGCACAGCTGCGTGCGGAAATAGCCGATCGACTGGATGAACCCGAAGAGGCGTTTAGACAGTTCACCGCAATGAACCGGGCTTCGGCCGCGGCAACGCGGGCAACGGCAGCACAACCCTATCGGGCAATGGTGGAATCCCAGACCGCTGCGATGGTCGCCCCGCCTGCGGTTGCGATCGCAGGTGTGGTGCCGAATCCGATCTTCGTGGTCGGATTTCCGCGGTCCGGCACCACCCTGCTCGACACGCTGCTGGGCAATCTGCCCGAATTGCAGGTATTTGAGGAACGCCAGATGCTGGCGCAGGTCGATAGCGAGTTTCCAGACCTCGTGCAGACCACAGATGCTGCGGTGATCGTTGCGGCGCGAGCGCGCTATTTTGCGCTGGCGACGGAATTCGAAGGGGCGGCGGCGGGGCGGCGGATTGTTGACAAGCACCCGCTGCATATGGCGCGTATGCCGCTGATAAATCGACTCTTTCCTGAAGCCCACATTGTCATGGTTGAACGGCATCCTGCTGACGTGGTGCTCAGCTGCTTCATGGCCAATTTTTTGCTCAACACAGCCATGCGCAGCTTTACCGATCTGGAAGAGGCGGCGCGGACCTATGACGCGGTCTTTGCCAACTACACACGGGCTGCCGAGCTGCTGAAGCTAAGGGTACATGCGGTCCGCTACGAACGGATGATCGCTGACCTTGAAGCGGAGATGCGCCCCTTGCTGGCGTTTCTCGGGCTGGAATGGCGCGAGCAGGTATTGGACAACCAAGGCAGCGCGGCGCGCCGCGGCACTGTGCGTACGGCAAGTTACGCCCAGATCGGACAGCCGCTATACAGCCGTGCCGTAGGCCGGTGGCAGCGCTATCGCAGTCAGTTGGAGCCGGTGATGCCGATTCTCGATCCGTGGATCGCGCGGCTCAATTACAGCAACTGACGGGTCAGTTGCTCTTCCAGCGTTGCGTCTGGCTCCGCTCAAGATCCTGGCGGTTGGCCGCTGCATCTGCGTCCCATTCACCCTTTGTCCGGCAGACCTTCTTGGAGGAAAGCCGCGTCCCGATTGCTTCGACCCGGCGACAGACAACCTTGTTCTGGCCCTGTTCCTCCGCCTTCGGCGCGGGGGCTGGAGTATCGCCAGCGCCATCGGCCAGTGCAGGGCTGCTTACGGCCAGCAAGGTGAAAAGCCCCGCTGCGAGAATAGTCTTGGTCATCGTTAGTCCTTACTGCTGCCAGCCATCCTGCCGCAGCGATCCTGAACAGCAGATTACCGCGTAACGCGGTCTCGATCAATTCTCCACG
>JAFLDC010000156.1 GCA_017302775.1 Sphingomonadales bacterium | reverse complement strand
CGCGATCATTGGCGCACGGGGCTCAATCGGCCGCCTGGTGATGCTGAAGGCAGCCCAGATCAGTAACGAAATTGTTTTGGTCGGCCGACGCTCAGCGAACGTGTCCAGTTACCGCGAATTGTTGTCGCTGCTTTGCCGTGAGATCGTGAAAGTCGCCAATCCGCGGCCAGGAACAATTGCTGCAAAGATACAGGCCTTGCTCCCCGCGGACGCATCCGATGACGACATCGAAGCACTGCTGCCGACGATTGCTTCCGATCAGCTGGGCCGCGCCATGATCACCGTCAGCGGCGACTATGAAGCGGCGCTGCAAGAGGCCAGCGCGGTCGTGTCATGCACCAGCCGGGGCAAGCCGTTCCTGTCACAATCCTTGCTCCGTAAGGATGCCGTTGTGCTTGATGCTGCCCGCCCATTCGACTTCGCGGTCAGTGCCGGGGCCTGTCCGGAAATACTCGAAGCGGGCTTGGTAAAACAGCCATTCCCCATGCGCTATGGGGACAACAACCTGCTGGTCAAGCAAACCGGCATGGCACTGGGATGCCTGTCGGAAACCGCCATGCTCAGCATGGAGGGGATCGACGAAAACTTTATGATCGGCATCGAAGCCAGCCTGGAAATCCTGGAAACCATCGAGCAGCTGACCAGGCGCCACGGGTTCGGTCTGCCCGGCGCAGTACGGCATGAGAGCACCGAGGCGCCAAATGCAGCGCGCCCGATTGCGGTCAACTGACGATTCACGGGAACTGCAAGGTCTGCGGCAGGTCGGCCATCTATTAGCCGGCAAATCATGTCCGGTGCGACGGTGCCATCCTGGGCGATGTCTGCGGCGCGTTCGAAGGGTTCTCGCTCCGATCCAGAGTCGTCTTGCGTAAGAAGCGGATCGACGCTGACATCTTCGGCGTGGTTGCCGCGCGGCGATCTCAGGGCAATTCTTGCACGGGTGGCTGTAACGACAGCTCGGGGTTGGTGCATGTCCAAAGGTCGTTCACTGCAATTTGGCAAGTCCGGCTTTCAAACGACACGGTGCAATGCTTGGCTTTGGCTGGACTAATGCGCCAGCCGCACTCGGAA
Organism: Sphingomonadales bacterium; assembly: GCA_017302775.1. Next base: position 5,472 of record JAFLDC010000156.1, on the reverse strand, counting down.
AATATTTCGACTATATTATTTTATTCTCAAAATTTAGCTGTATTGACTTAATTTTATTGTATTTTCTATCTAATACTTAAGATGTATCCATTTAATTTTTATAATATTTACGGGTATTCGATCCATGGACACCAAGCATGTCGACATAGCGATTATTGGCGCGGGGATTTGCGGTATAAGTTCAGCGGTCCATTTGCGGCTGCACTGCCCGGACAAGACTTTCGTCATCCTGGAGCGGCGCGAAAACACCGGGGGCACCTGGGACCTGTTCCGTTATCCTGGTATTCGCTCTGACTCCGAAATGTATATCTACGGGTTCGAGTTCAAACCATGGACAGATCCCAAGGCGATCGGCGAAGGCGCCTCGATCCTTGCGTATCTACGCGAAACAATTGCCGAATATGGCCTGAATCCCCATATCCGGCTGGGCTCTGCGGTGGAAAGCGCGCACTTCTCCTCCCAATCAGGACTGTGGACGATCAAGGGCGTTCGCAATGGCGAGCCGTTCGAGCTGACCGCCAACTGGTGCTTCATGTGCACCGGCTATTATGACTATGAGAAGGGCTATTTGCCGGAATTTGCGGGATACGACGACTTCAAGGGCACGATTGTCCATCCGCAACAATGGCCGGAAAATCTCGATTACCTGCAAAAACGCGTCGTCGTGATCGGTAGCGGCGCGACAGCCATCACCCTGGTGCCCGCACTTGCCAATACCGGTGCGGCCCACGTCACCATGCTTCAACGGACCCCCACGTGGATGGTCTCGCGGCCTACGGAAGACAGGTTTGAGCAAAGGTTGCAACATCGACTGCCGGCCAAGCTTGCTTATCGATTGATCCGCTTTCGAAGCATATGGATGCAGCAGACGCTCTACAAATTCGCGCAGCGCTGGCCAAAGCGGATCGCGAGCACGCTGGTTTCAAGAGTGCGCAAGCAGTTGACCGCTGGCTACGACGTGGAAAAGCACTTCATTCCGCCTTACAAGCCGTGGGATCAAAGATTGTGCCTGGTCTCCGACGGCGACTTGTTCGAAGCCATCAATGCTGGGCAAGTTGAAGTGGTAACCGAACGGATAGAGCGCTTTACCGAAGGTGGAATCCTGTTGGAATCCGGACGCGAGGTGCCAGCGGACATCATCGTTACGGCTACCGGCTTGCTGCACAAGATGATGGCCGGGATCGACATCCAAACCGACGGGAAACCGTTCGTGATCGGCACCAAGATCGTCTACAAGGGGGTCCTGTTCGACCATACGCCCAACCTTGCCATGTGGATCGGCTCGGGGGGCGGAAGCCTCACCCTGCGGGCTGATACGGTCAGCACGTTCATGTGCCGCTTGTTACAGCACATGGAGCGCACCGGCGTAAGCATCGCCACGCCGACACCTGCCCAGCCGATCGAGAAAACAGAGTATTTCATCGTGAGTTCGGCGGGCTATATCCAGCGGACGCTGGATCAGATGCCGCTGAAAGGTATGCGAGCGCCGTGGCGGCTTGGCCCCAACTACACCGCCAATCGCAGGCTGCTTCGCGACGGGCCGATCGATGACGAGATTGTTTTTAGCAACCCGGTCCTGCGCGGTGATCGTCACAGTTCAGACCGCCCCGTCCATTAGGTCGGCGGCAAAGCTGATGACCCCAAACCGGTGAAAGCAAGCGGCCTGAATGCTGCCGCCCCCCTCAAATGACTGCCTTACTCATCCAGCTGCACGACTGCTCACGGGAAAGGCCGAAGCCGATCGATCGCGGATAGGCCGCGCTCAAGCCTGAAAGGAGGTTACAAATTTCATGCGTTCGCCCAGCGCGCCGGCCGCGGCGAAGACCTTTGGTCGCCTCATGAAAATAGCACCGAGCCTGTCTTGCCCGAACCTCAACGCTTCTTCGATTTCGAGTCGCGTCTTGTCGGGCCCGCAGAACAGGTAGGACATGTATCGCTCGTACACCTCATCGCCCAGCTCCGCTTTGGCACTTCGCAGCAGCTTCATGCGCCAGCGAGGCGCTGGATTGGTATACCCATGCGAAGCAAGTTCCGCCCCGATAAGGAACTCAAATGCTCTGCGCAAATCGAAGGACGCACATTCGACGTCGGCTTCCATTATCTGGCCAATGCTATCCTCGGCAGTTGCAAGATATTTCGTTGCACTGAACATCACCAGGTAATCTAGAAAAGAATCTTTATCGAATATTTCATCGAATATCAGTTTCTCACCGGAGGAAAGCACAATTCCATTCAGAATATAGTGAATTATTCGGACTTCTTCCTCATCAAATACGATGATGTCATCGGTCAAAGTTGGATTATTGATGGCATAGGCCGAATCCGAAAATTTCCCGGCAATCATCTTCAGCCGATCCCAGTCCCAATATTCGATATTGATTTCTTGCCCGGAATCGAGCCTTCGTATTGCCCGTTGCCGATCCGACTCCCATAGGATCAGATCGCTGTCGGGACGACGCTCGCCCGCTACCATGATATCGATATCTGACAGCGAAGTTGCCAGGCCGTCAGACACGGATCCGACCAGCATTATGACATCGTCACTGCCGATCTCAGGAACCTCGGCAAGCAAGTCTTCAGCAGTCAGTCCGAATTTTGCCAACAAGGCATTGCACTTACCATGGCTCATCGCCGGACCTTTCCCAATTGGCGTGACACGCAATATTTTAAAATTGGCGATTTGTAGTACTATTGATTTTATAGAATTATGCCAAGCCGGAACTGCATACATCTAGTATATAATGCACGATACCATGATCTTGCCGCCTGCGCCTGTCATACAGCAAGTTGCAAGTGCCGGTTAGAGCATTTTCTAGTCAGGCGGCATCATCTGGCGGTTCAGAAAATGCTAAAACAAATAAGTTAGTGCGGTCGAACTGATTCAATCAGTTCGAGAACCGCTCTGGACCGCAGTTCTGATCGTCTTTGACAAGGAGATCCACACCGCCACCGCAAAGGACAGCAAGGTCATGATGAGGCCGGTATAGAGCAATGCCCGCACCCCTCCGGCAGCGATGGTCAGGCTGGTCGCTGCCGCACCGCTCGAGAAGCCGACATCCCGGAGCAACCCGCCAAGCCCGAGTGCGGCGCCGGACCGGTTCTCGGGGACTGCAGCCGCAGGCAATGTGAACGCCGTAGTGCCGACTATTCCAGCGCCAGTTCCGAAGATGACCGCCGAGGGCAGAAATCCGGATGCATTGGGAGCCAACAACGGAAGCGCAAGCGCAACGGCCTGACACCGGTGACCGCTGATCCGCCAAAGTCGATCGACTGGCGATCAGAACGGATCCTCCGGACGCTTGAGGCGATTGCCCAGAATGCCCCGGTCGATACCGAGGTGGACAGGGATGGCCAGCGCCGATGCGATCGATCCGGGCCATACGAGCGCCGAACCAAGCGCAAGCGCCAAGCCGCCTGTGTTTGAATGCATCAGATTGTACAAGTGCGTAAATCCGCGCGGCAGGTGCCGCGTTTTCGTGAGGTGCGCCCTTGCCACGCCTGGCCAATAGCCGAGTACATCAATGACCCAGAACAGCACGGCATAGTGCAACCAATCGATGCGCGAGGCGAATAATGCGGTGCCTGCCAGACCGACGAGCAACAGCAGATAGCCATCGAGCCGATCCGGCCCGATCTTTGCCTTCATCGCGTCGGTTCGAAGCGGTGCGTTGCCATCCGAAGCAGGCATATCATCGATCCCCGTTTTCGCCTTCATGGCTTGGCTTCACTGCGCAAGATCAGCCGGGCGACCCGCCGGTCAGGGCTGCCCACAAGATGCAGGCGCGCGACATTGCCTTGAACAGAACTGACTACCCGAGCATCCATGACGAGCCGCCACAAGGGCGGAAACAGGGCGAGCACGATCATCCCGAAATAACCGGTCGGCAATCGCGGCCCATCGTCCTGAACGCGCAGGGACTGGTATGGCTTCATCGGCCTGGCATGGTGATCGGCATGCCGCTGCACGTTAAGCAGCAGCATGTTGGATATCATGGCGTCCGTATCCCAGGTGTGGATTCGCTGAACTGCCTCACGCCGGCCATCGGGCAGCATTTGCCGCAGCAGCCCGTAGTGTTCGATGTAGGTGATCAGGGTGAGCGTGAACCAGGCCGCGATGTGATGCAGGATAATCCACGGCAACGCTTCCCAGCCAAGCAGGAAGACCAGCAAAGCTGCAATCGCGAGGGAGAGCGCATAGCTTTGCAGAATGCGGTTCTGCCAGGACATTGCCGCCATGCCTTTGCCGCGCAGGCGCTTGGCCTCATGGGCGTGTCCCCCCACGATCTCGCCCACCATATCGCGCATGGCGAAAGCATAAATGCTCTCGCCGAGCCGAGCCGAGGCGCAATCCTCCGGCGTGGCAACGAAGATATGGTGGCCCCGGACATGCTCGAGCAGAAAATGCCCCATGCCGACAGTTGCCAGCGCAGTCTGGGCCGCGATGCGCTTGCGTCGTTCGGGCTTGTGCGCAAACTCGTGACCAATCAGGGTGGCTTGTCCATTCACGAGCCCAAACCCGACGACTTCCACAATGCGTGCCCACAGCGGCAAGTCAGCGGTGACCGCGACCCAGATCGCCCCAATGAAGATCATCAGATGAAACGGTATCTGTATGTAAAGAAACAGTTCGAAAACCGGGTCGGTTTCCTGATCACCGTCTTCAACGCACCGCTCACCCACGATCAGATCAAGGATGGGCACGACAATCAGGAATACCACCGGCACAAGGAAGACTGCCCAGACGCCGGAATTGTGCAAGAGCGCCACAATCGCGATCAATGGTACGCCTCCATTGATCGCCAATCCAAGAAGCCTGATCAGATAGGATGGATATTTTCCCGAGAATCCGGATATATTGGCAGGCATTACAAATATCCAAAAAGTACATTATATTCCATGCGTCGAATGGAGTATATTTGATAAATTGAATATCGCAATTCAAAAGCTGTACCTTAATAAAGACAGCCATCACTCAATTGGCACAGAAAAGACATCACGATGCTCAATTGTGATTTTTCATTCAGACGCATATTATATCGGTATGCGCCTCAAAATCGGTTGCCCATGCCATTGAGGAAAATTCGCTCCGAAATCAGGGTCGATCAGACAATATTGTCAGAGTCGGATTCAAAATTATCCATTGTGATTTCATAGCCTTGCGATGCGGCGAGCGAAGAGCTGGATCGAGGCTATGAACAGCCATGCGGTTGCCGAGGCGATGGTCTGCTCGAAGTCCTTGGCGAGGCGGCGATTTCGGTTGAGCCATGCAAGCGTCCGCTCAACGACCCAACGGCGTGGGAGGATCACGAAGCCCTTGGCCGTATCGGACCGTTTGACGATCTCGATAGTCCATTTGCCGATCCGGCGCAGCGCCTGCCGGAGCTTGTCGCCAGCATAGCCGCCGTCGGCAAAGACATGGCGCAGCCACGGGAAGCGGCGGATGATTTCGGCCAGCACCAGCGGCGCGCCGTC
>JAFLDC010000155.1 GCA_017302775.1 Sphingomonadales bacterium | reverse complement strand
GGCGATTGTCGGGTTCGGTGCGGCGTTTACGGATGCTTCGGCGCATCTGTTCCCGAACGTCCTGCGCCGGCCTGAACGCGATCGCCTGTTTCGGGAACTGTTCCACACCGGCGGGCTTGGTCTGAGCTTCATCCGCGTCCCGATTGGCGCATCCGACTTCTCGGCAGAGCACTACAGTTTGAATGACCTCCCCGCGGGACAGACTGACCCCGGTTTGCGCGGGTTCACGATGGATCGGGTCAAGATGGCGCAGATCCCGGCGCTTAGGGCGGCGAAGCGGGTCAATCCGGGACTCGTGATTATGGCCAGTCCCTGGAGCGCGCCGGGTTGGATGAAAACGAGCGGGAGTCTTGTCCGAGGCCACCTCAAACCCGAACATCAAGGCGCCTATGCCCGCTATTTTGTACGCTATCTTGATGGCATGGCCGCAGCCGGTTTGCCGGTCCGCTATGTCTCGATGCAGAATGAGCCCGACTTCGAACCGGCCGACTATCCGGGGATGCGGGCAGGGTCATCCGAACGCGCCGAATTCATCGGCAAACATCTCGGCCCTGCCCTCGCTGCGCGCCGTGACGAAGTCGGCATTCTGGAATGGGATCACAATTGGGACAAGCCAGAGCAGCCGCTGGCTGTCTTGGCTGACCCGGATGCCCGCAAATATGTCAGCGGCGTCGCCTGGCACTGTTATGGTGGGGATGCCGCGGTGATGCGGCAGGTGAAGGCCGCCCATCCAGACGAATGTTCGGGGGGCGCTTGGGCGCCGGATTGGGGCGGTACGCTGGGGTGGATGACGGACAACCTGATCATCGCAACCCTTCGTGCTGGCGGGCGCGGGGTGATCCTGTGGAACATGGCGCTGGACGATCAGGCCGGGCCGCATCTGGGCGGTTGCGGGAATTGTCGCGGTGTGGTGACGATCGACCGCCAGACCCGGGCCATAACGCGCAACGTCGAATACTATGTGCTGGGACAGATCAGCCGCTTTGCCCGGCCCGGGGCACGGGTGCAGCGCAGCAACGGCGGGGCGGCGGGACTGAAGTCAGTCGTGCTGCGCAATGTGGACGGCACGCTGGTTCTGCTGGTTCACAACACACTGCCCCGCGAATTGCCGCTGACTGCAAAAGCTGGCACTACCCGGTTTCGTACCACCGTGCCGGGCGGTGAGGTTGTGACGTTCGTCTGGCACCCAACCTGACGGACTGAGACGATGGACCGCCTGAAGCTGCTGGGCATTTCCGGCGCATTTGTTGCGGTTGCTGCGCTGTTCTTCGCGTGGGGTTTCGTATCGTCGAACAATGATCCGCTTATTGTCGCCCTGCGTGCGGCATTCGATCTCAGCTATTCCCAAGCTTTGCAGATTCAACTGGTCAGTTTTCTGGCGAACGGGGTGATGTCGTTTCCAGCGGCGTCGCTTGGCAACCGGATCGGGGCCGCTAATACCATCGTCGTCGCGCTCGGCACCATGGTGGCAGGGTGTTTGCTGGTGCGACTGGGACTTGCGCAGCATTCCTATCCGGCGGTCCTGGCGGCCATGTTCGTTCTGGCATTGGGGATCACGACGCTGCAGGTGTCGGCAAACCCGCTCGCTGCGGCACTGGGGCCGACTGAAACCAGCCACTTCCGGCTCAATTTCGCGCAGAGCTTCAACTCGCTCGGAGTGGTCATTGGCGTCAACTATGGTGCGTCGATCATGCTGGGTGACAAGGTAATGGCAGCCGGGCAGGGCACCATTCGCAACGCTGCCGAGCGCCATGAAGTGCTGGGGGCGGTCAGCGGCGCCTTTGGGTCCATGGCAGCGGTGCTGCTCGTGCTGGGGCTGTTTTTGTTTCTACAGCGTCGCCGTGTGGCTGACGCGGTCATCCGCGAGCCGATACGCAGCAGCGGTTCGGTGCTCGATGCCCTTCGCTCGCGCTGGGCGCTGTTTGGTGCGCTTTCGATCGGACTCTATGTGGGCGCCGAGGTTTCGATCGGGTCGATCATGATAACCTTCCTTCACCAGCAGTCGATTCTCGGCCTGCCGCTGGAGCAGGCCGGGTTCTATCTCGCCAATCTCTATTGGGGCGGTGCACTGATCGGGCGCATCGTCGGCACGATCCTGCTTACCCGCGTAGAAGCAGCGAAGTTGTTGTGCGTCTGTGCAGTCGCGGCGATGTTGCTGTGCCTGGCAGCCTTTGCCGAACAGGGCTGGGTATCGGGCGTGGCCGCTCTGGCGATCGGCCTGTTCAATTCGATCATGTTTCCAACGATCTTTACGCTGACGCTGGAACGGTCAGGCGTTTCGCGAAGCGCGACATCGGGACTGCTGGTCCTGGCAATTTCATTCGGAGCGGTGATCCCCTATCTGGTGGCGCTAAGCGCAGATACGACCGGCTTGTCGAGCGCGTTCATTATTCCTGCTTTCGCCTATGGGGTGATCGTGACATTCGCAGTGTTCAGTCTGGCCAGCCTCAGGAATATGGGTCGCAGAACTGATCTGGGATAACGGGCTGCAGGGTTGCGCGCTGAGCCATCGCAGGCCAATCAGCTGCCATGAGGATAGCTTTGTTTGAGCCGGAAATCGCGGGGAACGTAGGTGCGGTGCTGCGCTTGGGCGCTTGCCTGGGCACGCCGGTTGACCTGATTGAACCCTTCGGCTTTGCCTGGGATGACCGCCGGGTGCGGCGTGCGGCGATGGATTACATCGATCACGTTACCTTGGCCCGTCATGCCGATTTCACGGCCTTGCAGGATGCCGTCGGCAGTCAGCGATTGGTACTGTTTACAACCAAAGGCAGCCAATCGATCTATGATTTCACGTTCCGGCCCGACGATGTCCTGCTGTTCGGCAAGGAGAGCGGCGGTGTCCCGGCTTCGGTGGCGGAGGTTTGCGCAGCGAGGGTGCGGATTCCGATGTTGCCGCAGGTTCGATCGATGAACCTTGCGTCCTCAGCGGCGCTCGCCCTGGGCGAGGCGCTGCGGCAGACGGGACAGCTGCCAGGTTAGTGGCACGGCCTCAAAGCTGGGCCTCGATCGCCGGATCCGTGCCGGGTTCCAGTCGCTCGCCCTTCCACAGCTGATGCAGGCGGCCGCCCAGGATGTCGCCAGGCCCCGACACAAACTGCGGATGGCCGAACCGCGTCATGACGTCATGCTGGCCCGCCAAGGCGCGCCGGTCCTGCGCAACCACCGGCCCAAGGAACAAGCGGATCGCCGCCTGTTTGAGCCAGCCGGGGGCCAACCCCTTTGGTGTCGAAAAGCGCGCGAAAGGCGTGAAGGTGCCGGCAGTGGCAGGGGTAAATATGGCAGTGACGCACAGCGTCAGCTGGGTTTTCCCTTCCCAGCGGGCCTGGACGATGGTGGGCGGATAGTAGCGCGAAACGCTGCGCTGCCGGTCCCGCTCAAGGAACCGTGACATCAGGCCCAGATCCGGCTGGGTCTGTTCGATTGCCATATCGATCCCGTCGCCGTGGCTGGTGACGATCAGATTGACGGGCAGGCGTTTGTCGCGACGGCGGATGAAGCCATGGTGCAGGTGGTTGGTGTGGAACGGATCCATCACGTTCTCAATCGCATCGAAGGCGCGCCCTTGCCATGTTCCCTGCTGCCACCAGAAGTGGTCGAGATCGGGATTCCCGAAGTCCGGCGGCAGCGGTGGTTCGGGGGGAGCCTGCTGGGACAGGGCGACGAAGATCGCCCCATGGCGCTCGGCCACGCGCAGTGGCTGAGCCTTGAGCCGGCTGTCCAACGAGGCGGCGGGGCAACCAGGCACTTCCTGGCAAGTGCCATCGGCGGAAAAGCGCCAGCCATGATAGGGGCATTCCAGGCCGCCGTTGTACACCCGCCCTTGTGACAGCGGATAGTTGCGATGCGGGCAGCGGTCGACAAGTGCCCCCAGCTCGCCGGCCCCGCGAAACAAAGCAATCGGCGTGTCGCACAGCAGGATCTGGCGCACCGCCCCGACGGGTAGGTCCTTTGACAAGGCGACGATGTGCCAGCCATCACGAATGTTAGCCGGAAAGGTCATTCGTCCAGCTCCTCGCCGTTCCATTCCATGTCGCGGGTGGTCGCGGCATTGGTTGAAATTCCATGCGCCCAGCCGTTAAGGGTGAACCGCGCCGCGTCAAGCATGGCCCCCAGCAGCGGAGCGCGGTCACCCGGCCTGCTGATGACATCGCGACCGGCTTTCCAGCAGATGCGCCATTCCCGCAGAGTACCGCGGATCAGTGCTTGTGGCAGGCCGAACAATACCATCGCCGGACCAAGGAACGCTGTCTGGGTAATGTTGGGCGGCATGGTCGATCCGTCTGCCATCCCCCGGGCAAGCTGGCCGGTGCCGCAGAGCAGATGAATGCCACTGGTTGCACGAGGGTTGCATTCCAGCAGGTAAGGGACTTCCGCAGGGTCAAACATCACGTCGCAAGCGAATTGTCCGTGGATCGCGGCACCGACCGCCAGCCGCTCCGCAATGTCCCGCAACGCTGCGCTGCGTGCGGCAGACAGCGGCTCGAAGGCGAACCGTGCACCGCCGCCCAGCCGCCAGTCAGAGCCATAGGCCGCGAAGCCGATCAGGCGGCCGTTATGTGCAACGGCGTGAAAACAGGCTTCTTCGCCGCCTATACAGCGCTGTGCCAGCCATCCCGCGACATGGGAGGCGGCAAGCTGTTCGACCCGATCGGCTGAGGGTGCGATCAGCGCCTTGTCGCCAAATCGGCTGAAACGCGGCTTGAACACCCATTGGTGGCTGTCTCCCAGGAATTTTCCCAGATCCTCCGGCTGGTCGATCGGATGGCTCTCAGGCGCCTGCAACCCGAGTTGAGCGGCAGTATGGGCGAACGCCAGCTTGTCATGCAAAGTGCGTAGCAGGGGCAGTTGCGGGGCGAAAAGCCGCGTGCCGAGAATACGGTGAAGCGATGGAGCGGCAAGATGAAACACCTCCTCGCACGATGGCACGATCAGGGCGAAGTCGTGCTCATCCTGCATTTCAGCGATCCGGGTCTGAAAGGCCTTGCCCTGCTGGCGCGGCGCCGGATAGCGATGCACCTGATGGGCGAGCGATGACCAGCGCACCATTGCTGAAGGGACACTGTCGGCAAGATGCGGTTCCCACCCGGCGGCTGCGAAATCGCGCGCCAGATCGAGCGCTGCAGCGGAGCGAGCCCCCGTTATCAACACCCGGTCAGCCATGGGACCATACTACTCGGCGGCGCTTCGGGCCTGTCCACGCTGGCAAGTCGAGTGCCGTCCTGACAGGCTTGCGGCACAGCGCCGAAAGCGCTTGGGTTGCAGGCTCGGCAAGGACCGCGGGGCAATGGGATGCGACGCGCAAGGTGATCCCCTCTGCCGAGGCGATTGCCTGCCACTGCTGCCCGGCACCCAGTACCGGGTCCAGCGCTGCGACGATTTGCGGCGGGGTCACCATACGACCATCCAGCTGCCAGATGTCGCCGACCCGGCCCTGGATCGGAGCGATGACGCGCCCCGCGAACCCACACGGGCACGGCCGGGAGTCAAGCTCCAGATAATCGTCGCCGCGCACCCGCACGATGGGCTGGCTGGTCCGGCACAAGTCGGTAATGATGGGACGGAAGCCGGACGTGCCGGCAACCTGTTCCAAACGGATGTCCAGAACGTGATCGTTAAGGTGTAACCTGCCCATTGCGCAGTCAGCGCCCAGAAATCCTTCGGTGGCCTGATAGATGTGGCGCGGGTGGAGATGAAAGAAGTCGGCGATGAAGGCCCGCTCGGCCTCGCTCAACGGCTCGCTTCCGCAGAACAGATGGCGCAACCCCGGCAGGCGAATGCCGCCTTGCGCCATTGCGAGCAGGCGGTGTGGCGGTGCGATCAGGATCGTTGGCGCATAGTGCTGCAAGGCGGCTGCGGTCTGGTCGGGTGCGGCATCCAGCGGAAAGTGCGTAAAGGCGAAATGCCGGCGGGCAACGCTGTTATACAGCGTGTTGCTGGCCCGCAGATGCAGCGCAAGGCGCTGCCCGCGCAGTACCGCGCGAAGCGGCAGCAGCCGGGCTAGGCTTTGCCCCAGATATTCGGCGCGTTCGGCTGGGCCAGACACAAACAGCCCGCGCTGTTCGCCGCTGCTGCCACTGGACCATCCTGCTGAAATTTCCTCGCCTGGCTCGCCGGTTTCGGCGCGATTGGCCATGGCCCGCAACGCGCCATCGCTAAGCCCCAGGCTGTTCCATAGACCGTAATCGTTCCGCAGTTCGGCAAGCTCCGTCACCGGGAACGCTTCAAGCGGCTGGCCCGCCAGGTCCGCAAGGGCCGGTGTACGCGCCAGTGCCGGTTGCAGGTTGTGCCACCGCCGTTCACGTTGCCGTTTGAGCTGCGCCGGTGCCATGTGCAGCGCCCGCCGCGTTCGCCACCATGCGGCCACGACGTTGCTAGAGTTCATCGCCTTGCCCGAACGCGCAGGCCGATGCAGCGCAATGAGATGGGAGGATTGTCAGCGCCGAACCGTTGTGCCGCGCCTGATAGAGCAGGTCGAGCGTATGGCGATAACGGGCCGTATCGCCCAGCCAGGCAATCGTCATGCGCGGCGGGGGGCGGCGTTCGGC
>JAFLDC010000154.1 GCA_017302775.1 Sphingomonadales bacterium | reverse complement strand
GGTCTGGTCGAAGCCCGGATCGGAACGCTGTCCGGTGGGGAACGCAGCCGGCTGCTGCTGGCGCGAGAGTTTGCGCGCCTGTCCAATCTGCTGGTGCTGGACGAGCCGACCAACGACCTTGACCTGGAAACGCTGGATCTGCTGCAGGAAGTCATTGCCGATTATGACGGTACCGTCCTGATTGTCAGCCATGATCGCGATTTTCTGGATCGCACGGTAACAATCACCTTGGGACTGGACGGATCTGGCAAGATCGATGTGGTGGCCGGTGGCTACGCCGATTGGCAAAAGCAGCGCGAACAGCGCCAGTCCGCTGCGCCCCGCAGCGCAGCCAAACCGGCCACCCCCGCATCACCGCAGGTCAAGCTGGCCGCGCCGCACCGCAAGGGCAAGCTCAGCTACAAGGACCAGCGCGACTACGATCTCCTGCCCGGCCGGATTGAGGACATCGCAGCGGCGATTGCGCGAGACGAGGCCGTGTTGTCCGATCCGGGCCTCTACACCCGCGATCCGGCCCGCTTCGCGGCTCTCACCAAGGCGATCGAGGCCGCCCGGGCCGAAAAGGACGCCGCCGAGGAACGCTGGCTGGAATTGGCCGAACAAGTCGAAGGATAGTCACCCCTTGGCGAGGCGCTCCTTGATCCGTTCGTCGATCCGCGCTTCCAGCATCGACAGTGGCATTACGCCATCCTTCAGCACTTCGTGAAACCACTTAAGGCTGAACTTGTCGCCCAACGCGGCCTGCGCCTTCTGCCGGTTGCGAACCCAGGCGGTGTGGCCGATCTTGTAGGAGCAGGCCTGACCGATCAGAACGCAATAACGTTCTACTTCACGCTGGCTGCGCGGACGGGCAAAGCCGGTCGTCGCCACCATGTAGTCCGTCGCCTGTTCGCGCGTCCACCGCTTGTGGTGGATCCCGGTATCAACCACCAGCCTCGCCGCGCGGAACAGGAAGCTTTGCAGATATCCGGCCCGCTCGGTTCCCTTGTAGGCTCCCAATTCATCCGCCAGCTGCTCCGCGTAGAGCGCCCACCCCTCGCCGTAGCTTGAGATGAAATTGTTCCGCAGCAGCATCGGCAGGTCTCCCGACAGCTGGGCATAGGACCCCTGGAGGTGATGTCCCGGGTTGCCTTCGTGATAGGTCAGCGCCGGCAACGAGTATTTCGGCCAGTCACCGACGGATTTGAGGTTGATCCAGTAGATCGCCGGACGGCTGCCGTCGAGCGTGGCGAGGTTGTAGTAACCGTTCGACGCACCATCCTGAATTTCAACCGGCACACGGCGAATTTCGAGCGGCTGGTTAGGGACCTCGGCAAAGGCCCGCGGCAAGCGTTCGGCCATATCCGCCATTCCGGCGTTCAGGCTCTCGATCAGCGCCTTGCGGCCCTCGTCCGTATCGGCATAAAGCTGGTCGGGGCGCTTGTTTAGCGCGGTCAGCCGTTCCGCAACGGTGCCTTGGCTCAGTCCCGCGCTCTTCAGGATGATATCAAGCTGCGCACTGATATCGGCAACCTGCTCCAGACCGATTCTGTGTACCTCATCCGGCGACAGCGTCGTCGTGGTCGCCTGGGCCAGCGCCGCTGCATATATGTCGGACCCGCCAGGGATGCGCCAAGCACCGTCTCCGGTTGCTGTTTGGCCGCGCAGCGCGGTCATCAACGCGATTTGCCGGTCAAGAGCGGGGTAGACCGATCCGGCGATGATCTTCGCGGCCCGGGCGCCCCAATCTCCGGATATGCCCTTTGCCTTGGTCCGGCGCGCCAGCGATTGCGCCATCCCGCTGTCCCCGGCTGACGGTTCGCGCAGCTTACGCATCTGGCCAAGCGCAAGATCAATTGACCAGCCCGGCGCAAGCAGCCCTCGTCCCGCTTCAGCCTTTTGACTGGCGCTATCCTGATCGAGCTGCACCGCAAAGGCCGCCAGCCGAGCAAGATAGGCCTCGGCATCGGCCGCAGTATCGATCGGATGGTTTGAATCGAGAAAGTCAGGCGTGCCGAAATAGGCACCGCCCTGCTGGTTAATCCGATAAGGGAACTGCACCCGATCGATCCCGAACCGGCCAGGCGCAACGATGCTTTCCTCCAACTGATAGCGAACCAGCGCCTGATAACGCTTGCCAGTGGAGCCAAGGCTGGCCGCAGGAATGGCATTCAGCCGGCGCAACCACGTGCGATTCCGGGCAAGCCCGGCGTTCCGCTCAGCGGCAGTGGGCGGCGTCAGCTTTGACCGCAAGCCCGCAAGCTTGCCCTTGTCGAGGCCCAAAACGGTCGCAAACTCCGGAGAATGGGCGATACCGTCGTTGAAGATCGCATCCAGAAGACCGAGCAACGCTTTGTCGCCCTTGGCGGCGGGTCCTTTGGCGAAAGTGGGATCCGCCGCCAAGGCGAGCGCCATCGCGCCGCTAGCTGCCAGAAATTCACGCCGTTCCATTGCCGCCTCCCGCTGATTCATCCAGGCAGCACTCTGGACCTGGAAACAAGGAATGGACACCCCCTTCGACGAGTGGCGCGGTCTGTTCGACCAGCGGCTTCAACCGATCCGGTAAAATCCCGCGACGCGATCCAACGCAAGCCGAAGGACCAGTTTGCCGCTACGTGCCGGCCAGTCGAGCGCGCGTTCCGCGACAGGTAGCCCTTCTCCGGCACACACCACGCGCCACAGGATATCGGATAGCCCCGGTCCGGCGGCACCCAGAGCATCGCTGAAGCGCTGCCGCGCGGCAATCTGGCGCTCGCCAGGGGTGAGTGCGCAATCCGTGCGTCCGCCTTGTACCCGCACCGGATCCCACCGCATCGTGGTACCCGGCGCGAACTGGGCCCGTTCATGGTCGCGGCGGAGGCATTCACCCGCAGCGAACTGTCGGTCAGTCAGATGTCCGCGGGCATGGAGCCAGGTCAGGGAATTCTCAGCCAGATTGACCGTAACACTGCGTCGTCCTCTCCGTACTGGCCCGACGCCCGGTCCTTCATCGGTCAATTCCCGCTCTGCCAGTTCGCGCTTCATGCCTGCTCCTTCGTCTCTGCAAGAGTCGTCGCCGACTTGCCAAAGCGGGCCAGTTGTAGGAAAGCATTAAAACCAATCTGGTTAAGAGGCGTCATCATGATCAATCGGATTCGCGATATTCGCCGCAACAAAAAGCTCAATCTTGCCGAAGTTGCGGCGCGATGCTCCCCGCCCACGACAGCCCAGACGATCGGGCGATTGGAAACCGGAACCCGGCAGTTGTCGCTGGCCTGGATGAACCGCATCGCCGCGGCGCTCGAAGTCGAACCAGAACTGCTTGTTCGTAGCGAAGCCGCCGAACAACCCCGGTTTCTGGCAAGGCTGACTTCTGACGGAGCCGAAGCACTTCCGGTGCCGCGCGACGCCATCCTTCCCACCGCCTTGCAGGGCGACGCCCCCTTGCTGGCCTTGTCGATCGAAGTTCCGGTCGGCCAGTACCGCGCGGGGGACCAGGTCTGGCTGCGTCAGCATGGCCCGGAGGCGGCAGGCCGGCTGCTCAATCGCGACGTGCTGGTCCCGCGGCCGGGCGGGCGATTTGCATTTGGCCGGCTGATCGATCGCGATGAACAGCGTGTCGCCCTGCTGCCGCCCGATCCCGGGCAGCGTCAGATCGTGATCGAGAGTCCGGCCTGGATTGCCGCCGCCGAGATGCTGGTGCGAGCGCTGTGAGCCGGCTGCGAGTGCTGAGTATCAGCACGCTGTACCCAAACAACCATACTCCCAATTTCGGCGTTTTCGTCGAACGCCAGATGCAGGCGGTGATGAAGCGCGGCGATGTCGACCTGACAATGATCAACCCGCTGGGCATCCCGCCATTCCCCCTTTCGCGCCACTCTCGCTATCGCCCGTTACTGGATGTAGCGACCGAGGAGAGCCGCAGCGGGGTGCCGGTACTGCGCCCGCACTTCAGGATCACTCCCGGGATGAGTGGGCGCTTCAATGCGGCAGCCGAAGTACGCGCTGTGCTACCGCTGGCGCGGAAGTTACACGCGGCATCGCCCTTTGATGTGGTCGACGCTCAATTCTTCTATCCCGATGGCCCTGCCGCGGTAGAGATCGGACGCGCGCTGCACCTTCCGGTCAGCATCAAAGCGCGCGGCGCGGACATTCATCACTGGGGCCGCCAACCGGCAACGGCATCGCAGGTGCTGGCCGCCGGGAATGCAGCGCAGGGTCTGCTGGCAGTGGCGGGTGGTCTTGCCGACGATATGGCAGCGCTGGGTATGGACCGGCGCAAGATCACCATTCACCGCACCGGGCTCGATGCTGACCTGTTCCGGCCTTATGATCGCAAGATGTGCCGCGACCGGTACGACCTGCCGCGCGACATTCCCGTGCTTGCCACGGTCGGCGCGTTGATCCCACGCAAAGGTCAGCGATACGTGATCGAAGCCTTGCTGGACCTGCCAACAGCCGTCCTCTTGTTGGCAGGAAAAGGCGAAGATGAAGCCATGCTGCGCGATCTCGCACGGCAAAGCGGTGTAACCGACAGGGTGCGGTTCCTTGGCGCGGTCCCCCATGGCGAGCTCCCCATTTTGTTGAACGCCGCCGATGTATTCGTGCTGCCCTCCTCCAGCGAAGGACTGGCCAACGCCTGGGTGGAAGCGTTGGCCTGCGGTACGCCGGTAGTCACCACACCCATACCTGGCGCCCAGGAGCTGATCACCGATCCTGCATGGGGCCGGATGGTCCCGCGCGAGGGGGCTGCTATTGCCCGCGCAATCCGGGACTTGCTCGACGCGAAGCCGGAGCCCGAAATCGTCCGTGCCGCCGTGGCGGACTACAGCTGGACAGCCAATGCCGCCGCCCTGGTTGCTCACTGGCGAAAGCTTGCCGAAGGCAGCTAGGCCCCTTCGCGCGCCAGGCGTTCCTGCCGTTCGAGCTTGGATTCATTCGGGACAAAGCTGTCAGGCTTGACCTTCAGCCAGATCAGGATCGGCGCGGACATGTAGATCGAACTGTAGGTGCCGACGAATATGCCGAGCGTGATGGCCGCGGTGAACCCAAAGATCACATCCGGACCAAGCACCAGCAGTGCAACAAGGGTAATCAGCACCGACAGTGACGTCACAATCGTACGGCTAAGGGTTTCATTGACCGACAGATCAAGCAGTTCCGGCATGGGCATACGCCGATACTTCTTCATGTTCTCGCGGATGCGGTCGTAGACCACGATCGTATCGTTGAGCGAATAGCCGATCAGTGTCAGGATCGCAGCCACGATGTTGAGGTCGAACTCCATCTGGGTAAGCGCGAACATTCCCAGTGTCAGGGTTACGTCATGCGCCAGGGCAAATAGCGCCCCCACCCCGAACTGCCACTCAAACCGGATCCAGATGTAAATCGAAATCGCGATCATCGCTGCGAGCAAGGCCAATCCACCTTGCTGGCCAAGCTCTTCAGACACCTTCCCCGAAACCGAATCGACCCCGTCGATCCGCGCATCCTTGTGTGCCGTCTGAATTGTTGCGGTGATCTTTTTGGCCATTTCATCGGCCAGCGCCGTATTCTGCTCAGACCCTTCGGGCAGACGCATACGGATCGAAACCTCGTTCGGCTTGCCAAACTGCTGGATGATCGGTTCGCCATAACCGAGCTTGCTGACCTGCTCACGCATTTCCGCCACGGGAGCATTCGGGCTCTGCGTGAAGGTGACGCGGATCATCTGGCCGCCTTCAAAATCGACGCCGAAGTTGAGCCCCTTGGTGAAGACCAGCGTGATCGAAGCCGCCATCAGCAACAGGCTCACGACGTAAAAAGGCACCCGCCAACGCAGAAACCTGATGTTGGTATTATCGGGAACGAGCTTCAAGAGTTTCATGGACCTGGCTCCCTTAAATCGTGATGTCGGTGGGGCGATTGCGCCGCAGGTAGCCGGCCACCCACATCCGGGTTAGCCAAACCGCCGTGAACACCGAGGTGCCAATCCCGATCATCAAAACGATCGCAAAGCCGCGCACCGGTCCGGATCCGATCAGGAACATCAAGACCGCGGCGATGACATTGGTGATGTTGGCGTCAAAAATAGCGCGACTGGCTTCGCTGTAGCCAAGCTCAACCGCCTGGATCACTTTTCGCCCTCGCGCCCGCTCTTCGCGGATACGTTCGTTAATCAGCACGTTGGCGTCAACCGCTGCACCGATTGTCAGCACGAACCCGGCGATACCGGGTAAGGTCAGTGTACCATCGATCATCGCCAGAATGCCCAGGATCATCAGGGCGTTGATGATCAGCGCCGCATTGGCATAGATCCCGAACCGGCCGTAGGTGACCAGGATGAACAGCCCCAGGGCGAGTGTTCCCACGCCCATCGCGATTACACCTTTGCGGATCGAATCGGCCCCAAGATCAGGCCCGACAGAGCGCTCTTCCACCACCTTGAGGTCAACCGGCAGCGCGCCCGACACCAAAGCGATGGCAAGCTGATTGGCGGTTTCAGTGGTGAAACTGCCAGAAATTCTGGCCTGGCCGCCCAGGATCGGTTCCTGAATGTTGGGCGCTGACAACACCTTGCCGTCCAGCACAATGGCGACTGGTTTGCCAACGTTCTCGC
>JAFLDC010000153.1 GCA_017302775.1 Sphingomonadales bacterium | reverse complement strand
CGATCATCAGGCTGGACGGGAACGGCCACGGCTGGCTACCGATATAGCGCACGCCGCTGACCACCACCCCGGCTTCCTCCAGCACTTCGCGTGCCACCGCTTCCTCGATGCTTTCCCCCGGTTCGACGAAACCGGCGAGCGTTGACAGACGCCGTGGCGGAAAGCGCGGTTGGCGGCCCAGCAGCAACCGCCCATCATGCTCGACCAGCATGATCGTGACCGGATCGACACGCGGAAAGTGTTCGGCCTTGCACACATCGTTGGTGCAGCTGCGCTGCCAGCCCCCCTTGGCCAGCACAGTCGGGCAACCGCAGCGCGCGCAATAGCGGTGGCGGGCGTGCCAATCGACCAGGCTCCGCGCCGTGCCATAGGTCCCGAGTTCGGCATGACTGAGCCCGGACATCACCGCCCACAGGCGCGGATTTGCAGGGGCGACGCTGCCGATCAGATCGGGCGAAACCTCTGCAAAGCAGCCCTTCCCGTCAAGCAGACCAAGAAACACCAGCTCGCTGTCAGGCCGTGCATCGGCCAGCGTGCCCCAATCCAGCGCTCCTTCCGGCGTAATCAACGGGTCCAGCCCGTCAAGCTTGAGCAGCCGGGCGCGCCAGTCCATCAGACCGGCCAGTTGCTCAGGATCAGCGCGGATATGATCCGCACGGTCCAGCCCGGCCCCGGCGAAGGCGATCGCCGGGATGCTCATTTACGGGGCACCGCAGACAGCGTCAGATCCTGTCCAACCGCTTTGGGGAACTCGCTGAGGATCGGCAGCGTTTCTTGTGGCATATATTGCACGTAAAGCCCGGTCCGCAGGCCCAGCTTGCGATTGGCGAAGCCGATCGTACCGGCGGCGCCGGACCAGCCGAACAGCCCCTCATCCTTACCCTTGCCCGAAACGCCGCCAGCACCAAAGCCCTGCCCAACGACCCAGGTGCCGCTGAGGTCAGCCCCGGCGGGCAGCAAGTCTGACGTGGCCAGCGCAACCGTTTCCGCCTTCATGATCCGCTTGCCCCGGTGCAGGCCGTCGTTGACCAGCATCGCCAGGAATCGGTCAAAATCAGCAGGCGATGTGACCAGTCCCGCGCCGCCATAGGCGAACGGCGTCGGCTTGCGGTAAATCGAGCTTTGCGGCTGATCAATCGGCAACCGCATGCTGCCCATCAGGGCATAATTGGTGGTCAGGCGCGGCAGCGATTTGTCCGGCACGGTGAATGTGGTGCTGTCCATTCCGAGCGGTCCGAACAGCCGGTCCTGCAGGAATGCCGCAAAGCTTTTGGCCCCCGCCGCGCGCTGGATAATGAGCCCCAGCACGTCAAGAGCCATCGAGTAACGCCAGGCCCGCCCCGGTTCAAAACAGAGCGGAACCGACGCGGTACGACGCAGAAATTCATCCGCTTCGGGCACCGGGGGCGTGATCGGCTGGCCCGGGAACGGCTTCGCGCTGACAATGGCCGGCACCAGCCCCAGTCTGCCCAGTTCCGCCGTTATCGCCTTGTTTTTGCCGATCCCCGCATAGCCCAGCCCAGCCGTGTGGGTCAGCAAATGCCGGACGGTGATCAACTTGTCAGTCGGCCGGCTGTCCAGACTTTTGTCAGGGTCGATAGCCACTCGCATGCGCGCAAATTCAGGCGCAAAATCTGCAATCGGCTGATCGAGCTTAAGCTTGCCCTCTTCAATCAGCAGCATCGCCGCGATACCGGTGACTGGCTTGGTTTGTGAGTAGGCCCGGAACAGACTGTTCGGCCCGACTGCATCCTTGTCGTCAAAGCCCTCCTTGCCGCGCGCGATGGTCAGGGCGGGCTTGTCGCCCCAGCCCAGTTCTGCGACCATACCCGCCACCTTGCGTTCGGTAACGTATTTGTCGAGCATCGCGGTTACAGTCGGCCAGGGGATCATATCCGCCTTGCGCGGCATCGACCGGCCCAGAACCTGCGCCGATGGCAACCCCGAAAGCGCCAGCGCCCCGCCCAGCCAGGCGGTGCCGCGCAGCAGGTTGCGGCGCGAAAGATCGTGATCGGACATGCACTTCTCCCTAATTTCTGTCAGCCAGCGCGAGCCGCGCAGCCTTGGCAAACAGGGTTGGCAATCCAGCACTGTCGAGCGCTTCGATCGGCCACCACTTGCCATCGCTTTGCGTCAGACTAGCCCAATCGCAGCCCGAATAAAGCATCAATTGCAAATCGAGATCGAAGTGCGTGAAGCTGTGGCGGACAGTGCCAAGGCGGCCCCAGTCACCGTGAAGCGGCGCGCCGCCGTTACCGTCTCGCCGGGATGTCCAGCCATCGTCGGGCAAGGCGCGCATGCCGCCCAACATCCCCGTATCGCCGCGCCGGACCAACCAGACATTGCCCTCGCGCTCGATCCAGAAGGCCCGCCCGGAGCGCTGCGGCTTGGGCGGTTTGGCGGCCTTGCGGGGAAATTGTTCCGCCCCGGCGCGGTGTCCGGCGCAGGCCGATCGCAGCGGGCACAGCAAGCAGCGCGGAGCGCGGACGGTGCAGATGCCGGAGCCAAGATCCATCATGGCCTGGGCGAAATCCCCCGCGCGCCACTCCGGGGTCAGACGATCGACACGCTGGCGGATCGTGGCCCGCGCGCCGGGCAGCGGCTCGGCAATGGCGAACAGCCGCGCCACCACCCGCTCCACATTGGCGTCGACCACGACCGCCCGCTGACCAAATGCGATCGCCGCTACCGCCGCGGCAGTATAGACGCCCAGCCCGGGCAGCGAGCGAAGTTCCGTTTCTGTGCCTGGGAACACGCCGCCGCGTCGCGCCACTTCACGAGCGCAGGCCAGCAGGTTGCGCGCCCGTGCATAGTAACCCAGCCCGGCCCAGGCCGCCATCACATCGGCATCGTCCGCCGCGGCCAGCGCCTCGACCGTGGGCCAACGCTCCAGAAACCTGGCGTAATACGGACCGACCGCTGCCACGGTGGTTTGCTGCAACATCACTTCGGACAGCCACACGCGGTAGGGGTCCGGCGGCGATGTTCCCGGCGGGCTGCGCCATGGCAGCACGCGGGCATGGCTGTCATACCAGTCGAGCAGGCGTTTGGCGGTGGCTTCCATCCCGCGCCTATGGCATTGACCGGACCGCAATGGAACGGGACAGCGACAAGCCGGGTAAACGCCCCAAACCAGCGGAGCGCCGCTATGAGCGACCGCGTGGCAGCTTGACCCGTCCGATTGGCGAACTGATGCCTGAAATCGGCCGAACCGCATTCCGCAAATTCGGTTTCATCCAGTCAAGTGTCGTGACGCGCTGGACCGAAATTGTGGGCGAACGCCACGCCCGGGTATGCAGCCCCGAAGCGATCCGCTTTCCATTGGGGGAAAAGACCGGCGGTATCCTGCAACTGGTGGTGATCCCGGCGCACGCCCCGTTCATTGCCCATGTCGAGCCGGAGATCATCGAGCGGGTCAACCGCTTCTTCGGCTACAATGCCGTGGCGCGGGTCAAGCTTCGGCAAGGTGAGGTTAAGCCGCCTTCTGGTCAAAGGCCGACCGCGCCGCCGTCCTTGCGGCCGATCCCGATCGAACTGGGGGATTCGCTGCGTGATATTGGTGATCCCGAACTGCGCACGGTGCTGGAATCGCTGGCCCGCAACCTCAGCGAGGAACAGGGAGACTAGCCGGTGAGATCGGGATCGAAACTGGCCGCGCTGGGTGCAGCTGCGCTACTGGTCATGGGCGCTGCCCCGGCCGGAATGGGCTGGACCAGCAAGGTCGGCACCAGCGCCAATGGTCAGCCGCTGCTAGGCAACCCGGCGAGCGACGTGATCCTGACAGAATATGTCAGCTATACCTGCCGCGACTGCTACACCTTTGCGCTGGACGGCGATGCCGTCCTGAAGCTGGCCTACGTCCCGTCCGGCCGACTTGCCCGGGAAGTGCAGCTTCTGGGCGACAGTCCGGTTGAGCTGGCGGCGGCCATGCTGGCGCATTGCGGACCACCGGGGCGATTTTTCGTCCGTCACACTGCGCTTCTCTACAGCCAGCGCAAATGGCTGCCGATGCTGACGCGCGCCACCGGCGTGCAGCGCGGCCGCTGGAGTCAGCCCGGCCTTGGCAACCGGAACCGGGCGATCGCCGGGGACATGGGGTTCTATGCGATAATGGCCAGCACCGGGCTTGATCGTCTGACCGTGGATCGCTGCCTGGCCGATCAGGCGCTGGCGGACAGAATCGCGCGTGACACTACCGCAGCACATGATAGCGGGGTGGTGGCAGCGCCCAGTTTCGCAATCAATGGCAAGCTGCTAAACAACACCACGACCTGGGCCAGCCTGCGCCCGCAACTGGATGAAAGCCTGAAATAGCATGAGCAAGATTTTTGCCGCAACCGTCACCGCAGCGCTCGCCTCAGCCGCATTGGTCGCCGGCGCGCCCAGCCTGGCCAAGCCCGCGGCCAAGGCATCGGCCATCAAATGGGATGCCAGGCTGAGCCGCTCACCGGCCGGCAATCACCTGTTTGGAAACCCTGCGGCCAAGGTCAAACTGATCGAATTCATCAGCTATACCTGCCCGCATTGCGCACACTACGCGCACGATGCGCAAGGCGGTCTGCTGCCCGGTCTGGTGCGGCAAGGCAAAGTTTCGGTAGAGGTGCGGCCGTTTTTCCGCAACATCGTGGATGTACCCGCCACGCTATTGGCACAATGCGGCGCGGACGCCCGCTTTGCCGGCAACCACCATGCGATCCTGGCAGCCCAGCCGCAATGGCTCAAAAATCCGTCCGAACAGGTGCAGGCGCGCTGGAACACGCTGGACTTCCCCGCGCGGATGAAAGCCGTGGCGCAGGACATGGGCCTGTACCGACTGATGCTGGGTCGCGGTTATACCCCGGCGCAGCTCGATCAGTGCCTGGCCAACGGCGAACTGGCCAAACGGCTCGCCGATCAAACCGCCAATGCATCAAATGTAATCGGCGTTACCGGCACCCCCAGCTTCGTGATCAACGGCAAGCTGCAGGATGTCTATGACTGGCGCAGCCTGTCGCCCTTGTTGAGCGCCGCCGCGCGCTGATTTACCTGTGGAGAAGCGGGCAGCTGAACGGCGGGTCGCTTCTTCACTCCTGCGTTACAAGCTAGTTTTCCCGACTCGCACATCAAGGAAACAACCTGTCATGACTGCCCAGCCGTCCCGTCTGCTTTTCATCCTCGCCGCTGCCCCCCTTGCGCTGGGCCTTGCCGCTTGCAAGCAGGAAGCTACGCCCGCCGCCGGCACCGAAGCGCCGCAGGGCGAACCCGTCGCCGCTGTGCCTGCCCCCGCCGGCAAGGCCTGGACCGACGTGGTAGAGGTAACGGCTGACGGCGGCTACAAGATGGGCAACCCCAATGCCCCGATCAGGCTGATGGAATACGGCGCGCTCAGCTGTTCGCACTGCGCCGAATTCTCGGAAGCCGCATCGAAGGAATTGCTGGGCAGCTATGTCGCGAGCGGCAAGGTTAGCTACGAACTTCGCTTCTTCATGCTGAATGCGCTGGACATTCCCGCCACGCTGCTGGCCACCTGCGGCTCCCCCGAAGCGGTGATCCCGCTTGCTGACCAGTTCTGGGGCTTCCAGAAAACGATGTTCAGCAACCTGAAGGCCAGCGGCGAAGCACAGCTTCAGGCCGCCGGCTCTCTGCCGCCCAACCAGCGGTTCGGCGCCATCGCCAAGCTGGGCGGGATGGACACCTTCTTCGCCTCACGCGGGATTTCGCAGGCCCAGGGCGCGGCATGTCTGGCCGATCTGAACAAGGCCACGGCATTGGCCAACGGCACCAACAAGGCGCAGACCGAACTCGGCGTTGGCGGCACACCAACGTTCTTCGTCAACGGTGCCAAGCTGGATGCGAACACCTGGGACAAGGTCAAGGCCGCGCTGGAGCGGGCCGGGGCTCGCTAAGCCGGACTGACGGGGGCAGCGGACAGCGCCAATGCAGATCAAGCGGCTCAAGCTCTCTGGATTCAAGAGCTTTGTCGAGCCGGCTGAACTGCGCATCGAGCCGGGGCTGACCGGCGTTGTCGGTCCGAATGGGTGCGGCAAGTCCAACCTGCTCGAAGCGATACGCTGGGTCATGGGCGAAAGCTCGCCCAAGTCGATGCGCGGCGGCGGGATGGAAGACGTGATCTTCGCCGGCACCGCCCAGCGTCCGCCGCGCGATTTCGCCGAAGTCGTGCTGCACGCCGATACCGGCGACAATGCCGCCGAACTGGAAGTGGTGCGGCGGATCGAACGCGGCGCAGGCAGCGCTTATCGCGTCAACGGCCGTGATGTCCGCGCCAAGGATGTCAGTCTGGTTTTTGCCGATGCGGCGACGGGCGCGCACTCCCCCGCGCTGGTCAGTCAGGGCAAGATCGCGGCGGTGATCGCTGCCAAGCCGGCCGAACGGCGGATGATGCTGGAAGAGGCCGCCGGGATTGCGGGGCTGCATGTGCGCCGCAAGGATGCTGAGCAGAAGCTGCGCGCGACCGAGGCAAACCTTGCCCGCCTGGAAGACCTGATGGGGCAGCTCGATCAGCAGATCGGTTCGCTGCGCCGCCAGGCACGGGCGGCGGAACGCTACAAGTCCTTGTCCGACCGGATCCGGCTGGCCGAGGCACGGCTGATCTTTGCCCGCTGGCGCGATGCCGCTGCCGCTGCCGAAACCGCCCGGACCGAAGCACAAGGAGCCGAAGCGCGGGTGAACGC
>JAFLDC010000152.1 GCA_017302775.1 Sphingomonadales bacterium | reverse complement strand
CGCCTCGAGCCCGCGGAAGGGCAGGCCAAGGGTCGGCTGGTCGGCGATGTAGACTTTGGGCAGGCGCTGGCAGTAGCCGGTGCGATAACCCCGGTACCGGGTGGAGTTGGCCCGATGACAATCGCTGTGCTGCTTCGCAATGCTCTGGTCGCCGCGCATCGCAATGCCGGCGTGACGCTTGCCGATGGGGCGATCTGATCGCGGACTCGCCACGGCTATCCCAAGGCGTTAGACAGCTTTCCATGAAGCGCATGATTCTGGGCAGCTTTGCATTTGCACTGGTTGCCGGCCCCGCCCTGTCACAGGATCGCCGCAGCGAGGGGCCGGGCTATGCCAACCCCAGCGCGGTGATCGCCGCGGAACTGGCCTTTGCCAAGCTGGCACAGGACAAGGGGCAGTGGACTGCATTTCGGACCACGGCAACGCAGGATGCGGTGATGTTCGTACCGCAGATGGTCTATGCCCAAGTGTTCCTGAAAGGTAAGCCGGATCCGGCCCAGCCGGTCAAATGGCAACCGCACCAGATCTGGTCGAGCTGCGATGGCACTCTGGCGGTAACCCGCGGTGCCTGGCAGCGGCCGGATGGGACCAGTGGATGGTTCACCACCGTTTGGCAGCGCCAGAAGAACGGTTCCTACAAATGGGTGCTTGATCAGGGCGACGAACTACCGATGCCGCTTGATGCGCCGGACATGATCGTGGCCAAAGTGGCCGATTGCCCACCGGGTTACAACGGGCGGCGCGGGCCAAAAATCAAGGATTTCAAGGGCAGCCTGCCGCCGCTCGATCCGGCGCGGCGTACCGGGCAGTCGCTTGATGGAAGCCTGAGCTGGGAAGCGACCGTCGCACCGGATGGCGCGCGCCGGTTCAGTGTCGCGATGCAGATCGACGGACAGCGTAGCACCGTGCAGGACCTGCAGGTAGAGGCGGCTGCCAGGCAGTGATGTGGGACCTGTTTCTTTCGGCGTTCATCACCCTGTTTGTGGTGATCGATCCCCCTGGCTGCGCCCCGATCTATGCCGGGCTGGTCAAGGATGCGACTCACCGTCAGGCTGCGACCATGGCCATTCGCGCGACGGTGATCGCCGCGCTGATCCTGCTGGTCTTTGCGCTGTTCGGGGAAAATCTGCTCGGCGCATTGCATATCGAACTCAACTCGTTCCGGATTGCCGGCGGGATCATGCTGTTCGTGATCGCGATGGACATGGTGTTCGAAAAGCGCACCCAACGGCGTGAAGAGCGGGCCGACAAGGTCCGCGCGCAGAATGCCCAAACCCCGGAAGTCGAAGACGTTTCGGTGTTCCCGATGGCGATGCCGATGATCGCCGGGCCAGGTTCGATCGCGACGATCATGCTGCTGACAGCGCGTGCCCAGGGGACCGATCAGACACTGGTGGTGTTGGCGGCGATGCTGGCGGTCATGGCTTTGACGCTGGTGGCGCTGGTTGCAGCCGGACCGCTGATGAAACTGCTCGGCAGCAGGGTCGAAGCGGTGATTACGCGGTTGCTGGGGGTGCTCCTGGCGGCGCTGGCTGCGCAGTATGTGATCGACGGGATCAAGGCGGTGCTGGCGTAAACGGCCAAATCTTGCCCAGGTCCACTGGCCGCATCCTGTTCAGGCGCACCCAGAAACCCGTGACGGACACCACCGGATCGACCAGCTCCGGACAACGTACAAGGGTGGCGATGCAAACTGACCGTTCCTGATGGCGGTCTGCAAACCAACCGGCATTTGATAGCAGCTGCCCTTACCGAGCCTATTGCAGGGTTACGCGCGGATCGTCGCTGTCCCGCCGGCCGAAGAACTGCATCAGCTGAACCAGCAGCTCGCAGCGTTCAGCCAGGGTCGCCGCTTCGAGCAGGGCCTGCTTGGATGCAATATCGAACGGTACGATCTGACTGGTGCCGTCAATCAGGGATTCGTCGTCGAGCCGGGTGACTGCTTCCCAATCAACGGCATAGCCCTGGGCATCGGCAAACCGCCGTGCTTCACGTTCAAAACCGGCACGCTCAACCGCAGACAGCGAACGCGCCTGGTCCTCGGCCAGCAACTCGCCCTCGATTTGACGAAACGGGGTGGCAGCATCGAGTTCGCGAACCAACCGGAATCGTGCCTCGCCTTCAAGCACCAGGTTGAACCGGCCATCGTCCAGCGCCTCCACTTCGCCGATCTTGCCCAGGCAACCGATCTGATAAAGCGGCGCGCCTTCCTCGGCGCGTTGCGGCTGGATCAACCCGATCCGCCGGTCGCGTGCCAGCGCATCTTTTACAAGCGCCCGGTAGCGCGGCTCGAAGATGTGCAGCGGCACCTGCATACCAGGAAACAGGATCGCGCCGGGCAAAGGAAAGATCGAGATCCGCACGGCCGTGCCGGGGTCAGCCGAACAGGATCAGCGAGAGACGCCGCCGCTGTGCGGCGACCCACGGATCCTCCAGCCCGACCACCTCGAACATTTGGAGCAGCCGGGCCTTGGCGGCGCCTTCGTTCCATTCCCGATCGCCCTCGATCATGCCCAGCAGGACGTCGGCAGCGATATCGCGCTCGCCAGCGGCGAAGGCCGCTTCAGCATAGGCCAGCTGTGCATCAGGGTCGTCCGGCGTGGCCGCCGCCTGTAGCGCGGCCATTTCGCTGGAAGCCGGTTTGGCGCGGGCCAGTTCCAATGCGGAGCGGGCCCGCGCCAGATCCGGCTGGGTCGCTATCGCATCGGGCAGGGCCGCCAGCACGGCTTCGGCTTCGTCAAGCTCGCCTGCCATTGCAAGCGCCCGCACCAGGCCGCCCTGTGCGGCGGCGTTATCCGGCGCTATTTCAACGATCTGTGAAAAGATGCCCGCCGCCCGGGCACCGTCACCACCCGCCAGAACCTCCTCGCCCATTGCCAGCAAGGGGGCAACATCCTGCGCGGGTGCACCGCCGGGCTGGATCGGCAACTTGGCCAGCAACTGATCCAGCATCCCTGTCAATTGCGATTCGCTGCGGGCATTGGTCAGATCGGCGACGGGCTGGCCCTGAAAGATGGCATAGACCGTCGGGATCGAACGAACCTGGAATTGCGATGCGATGAAGCCTTCTTCATCGACATTGACCTTGGCCAGCAATACACCCTTGTCTGCGTAGGCGGCAGCGACCTTTTCAAGCACCGGGGTCAACGCCTTGCACGGACCGCACCATTCAGCCCAAAAATCCAGGATCACCAGGGCATTCATCGACGGCTCGACCACGTTGGCACGGAATCGGTCGACGGCCTTCTGTTCTTCCAGATTGAGCCCCATGCTTGCCACGTATCATTCTCCTTGCGTGCGCTGCTGATCCCCAATGTGGGCTTTTGCGGTCATTTGTGAAGGGATAATCGCCTTGGCGATGCAGACCGAAAATTTCCCTTGGCAAGCCGCAAGGCCAATGCTAACCGCGCGCCTCACCCCGGTCCAGGGCGCTGCGGCGCAAGGGACTGCGAAACGTTCGAGCGGGCGTAGCTCAGGGGTAGAGCACAACCTTGCCAAGGTTGGGGTCGAGGGTTCGAATCCCTTCGCCCGCTCCAGTTTTCTCCCAGAAAATCAAAGATTTCGCCGACCGGCGATCTGTTGGATTTTGGAGACAACGCATCTACGACACCCCCATTGTCTCCATATTGTCTCCACTTTTGAGGGTGTGATCGGCCAAAGACGGAAACATTGGCGTAGTGCAGGGACTCTGGCGCTCAAGCCCCTACCGGGTGGCTTCGCTTAGTTTGTCGCTTCCACCGATATCATTGGCGACCAGTTGGTCGACCAAGTCGAGACAGCGCTTGCGCATTGCAGGGTCGCCATCATGCGACGCATAGATTCGCATGAGTGGTTCCCACAGACGGTAGCCGATGGAACCTCTCGCGGAGCCCGCCTTAGGTAGCTTCGCAACTGCCAGTTCAAGCAATTCGAGGACGAACTCGTCGAGCTCAGCCGGGGCCTCTTCGAGCCGGTGCATGAAGTAGGTCCGCTCGCCCTCAAAATACGGTGAGGAGAGGAAAGCTCGGTAGAGGTCGGCATAGCGCCCCATCGCTGCGGTGCTGATCCGCCGGAAAACGTCCGCGGCCCTGTCACGCACAAGCTCCGCGGGATCGTCGAAAAACTTTATAATCAGTTCGCGAAGTTGCGGCTCATCACAGTCCTCCTTGATCTGCTCCACAACGACTTGTGCCCCGCCAGCGCGCCACTCATCGGGGCCAGAAAGTATCTTTTCTCGCTCGTGATCCCAATCAGCCGTATCGAAGCTGCGCGCGACGATCAAAGCTGCGGCAAGCGCGCTCATCCCGGGATCGTCCCCGTGAAGTAGCGCTAGCAGCACGGTGCGACCTTGCTCCGGTGCAACGGCGTCAAGTGCGATCAGAGACTGCCGACCGTATTCGGATGCTAGGGTAATCGGGGTGCTCCTAGAAATCGCCTCCATCCATCGCGCCGCCGTAGACGGTTCATGCTTGATCGCGGATCGCACAAACAACAAGGCTGAGGCGATCAGCCAATCGGGCAGATCTTTGCCCAGGAGTATGTCGACCGCATCGCAGTTGGCATCGAAGATCGCCCGGTCGTTCCATGCGAGCAGGCCGAGCTTGTGGAGCGCATCGCCGCGCGGCGTTTGACGGCCCTGCCAGGCAAGATAGTGCCCCTGTTCCAACGCGACCTTGAACAGTGGCTCGGGCTTGTCCTTCTTATTGCGGCTCATCTCGCCCGCCTTGGCGAAATTGCCCTCGCGCGCGATGCGGCTCAGTTCCGCCAGCGCTTCCGGGCCGATTGCTTCACCCGATCGCTGCCCGATTAGCCACAGCCGCGTGCTGTCGTCAGCTTGCCAGGGCTCTCCCCCGCGCAATCGCACGATCAGGTCATCGAGCGCCGCCGCATCAAGGCCGGTCTCTGCAACGCCCCAGAGGATTGCGCGCACGAATGGTTGCGGCGTGCCGCACGGCAGGGTCCAATATAAAGCGAGAAACCGATTGGGATCCGCCTTTGCTTCCTCTTGTACCACCCGCGCAAGATCGCTCGCGTCGCCGAAGTAGGCATCGCGCCATCGCCTACGTTCCGACCAGTCGGTAGCGAACGCTGTG
Organism: Sphingomonadales bacterium; assembly: GCA_017302775.1. Next base: position 1,625 of record JAFLDC010000152.1, on the reverse strand, counting down.
CGCCAGGCCTTGTCGTCCATCCGTTTGGCCTGCTCGGACGAGATCGGCGAGCGCGAGACCGATGACCGGATTCCGTCAGGTTCCTCCGGCCTCCTCCCAACGAATTTGCGTTCCAGTTCCTGAGCGCGTCGGCGCGCTGGCGGCGACAGGTCAACGTCCGCGAGTTGACGAAATGTCGACCATTGACGCATGCCTGTATTGCGCAGTGCTCTGCGAGCCCAGGCTTTCAGGTCCTTTATGGGCCAGCCATTCTCTTCCTCGGGGGCCTTGAACTGGCGGATGCACCATCCAGCATGGTCCAGCTCCGGCCACAGACTCATCAGCCGACCCTCGAGAACCCCCCGCTCGGCTGCCGTCAGGTGGGGCCAGCAGGTCGCCATCGCCTTGCCTGCCGAATAGGCATCGGCATGATGCCAGCCGGCCTTGAACAGCCCGGGATTGTCGATCTGCGCCGCCAGCAGCGGAGCAAGCACTGGGTTGGCCGAAACCGCTTCGAGCACAAGGTGAAGCGCGGTCATGTGCCGCGCTGGATCGAGAATATCCAGGAGCCCCTGGACCACTTCCGGCGAGGTACTGGCCAACCGAGACAATCCGCCGCGAACGATGTCGATGAACTCGACGAGGTGGGGGCCTTCGCCCTGGTCCTTCCGCCGCCACGCCCAGATTCCATCTTCCCTGGGAAAGTCCTCTTCCAGTTCAGTCCGTTCCATCGCGATACGCATCGCGGGCAGGATCGCGCTTAGGGCTGCAATGGGATTGGCTTCGAACAATTCATTGAGGTGGTGAAATTCGCGATTGAGGCTCGAATGATCGTCCCGGAAGGGAGTTCCCTCCGGGTTCAGGCGATACCAGGTCGCGAAAGTTGCCGCATATATTCTGGCCGCTTCGTCGCTCGCGTTCTTTACCCATCCGTCGGCAAGCGTGAATGGCCCTTGGTCAATCGCTTCGAACTCCTCCTTGCTACAGAGGGAGAGGGCCTTGATCAGCACGTCGGCCAGGGCTGGCAATGGTCTTTCTGGCTGAAACCAGGCGAAACTGCGCAACAACACCGTTGCCTTGTCGGGCCGTAATTCGAGAAATCTATCAAGGATCTCTGCCGTTTTGGCGTTGGCGCCGTTGGCAGTGATTTCGACCGCGCGAAGCGCCCAATACAGGTCTTCATCGTCGTCCGAGGCAAACCAGGCATCGAGAATTCCGAGCTGCGCAAGCAAGCACACCCAACTAGGTCCGCCGTAGATCACTCGGCCTACATGGCGAGGCAAATTGCTATCGCCGCGACCGCTTTCTTCTAACAGGCGCCACTCCTCCAAACTGGGATCTGGCAGTGTGCTGAGCCAGCGCAGTACCAGGTCGCGAACGTGAGCCCTGACCCGTTTGTCGTCGAGAATGAACGCGAGGTCGGCAAGATAAGTCTTGCGGTCGAGGTCACGCTCCATTGCAAGGATCTGCCTGACCTGCGTGCGCCGGAACAGCGTCTGTTCCGAGCCAAGCAGGAATTTCTGCAGGCCCTTGCCATCCGAGACAAAGGCGCGGGCGTGAAGGTAGTCGAACAAGGTCTCATGCATCAGCGACACCCGCTGACTCTGGACAACAATCAAACCGTTCTGTTGCAGATGTTGGACCGC
>JAFLDC010000151.1 GCA_017302775.1 Sphingomonadales bacterium | reverse complement strand
GGGTCGGCTGTTCGCTCCGCTTGCCTTCACCAAGACCTATGCCATGGCTGGAGCCGCGCTTCTCTCTATCACTCTGATCCCGGTTCTGATGGGATTGCTGATCCGGGGGAAGATTCCGAATGAGAACGCTAACCCGATCAACCGGTGGCTGACTCGCATTTACCAGCCGGCCATCGATTGGGTCATCAGGCGGCCCAAACAGACTTTGATCTGTGCTGGATTGGTCTTCGCCTCCACCCTGTGGCCCTATTATCAAGTTGGCGGAGAGTTCCTTCCCAAGATGAATGAGGGTGACCTTCTCTACATGCCATCGGCGCTGCCACCACTTTCCGCTGCCGAAGCTGGCCGCTTGCTCCAACAAACGGACCGCCTGATCAAGACGGTGCCCGAGGTCAAATCGGTGTTCGGCAAAGCTGGGCGCGCCGAGAGTGCAACCGATCCTGCACCCTTGGAAATGTTCGAGACAACAATCCAGTTCAAGCCGCGCGACCAATGGCGGCCAGGGATGACGCCCGAGAAACTGATTGAAGAGCTCGATTCAAGGGTCAAGGTACCCGGCCTCGCAAACTTCTGGATTCCGCCGATCCGCAACCGCATCGACATGCTCGCAACCGGCATAAAGAGCCCGATCGGCATAAAGGTCGCCGGCTCAAATATCGTCGAAATTGACGCGACGGCAAGGCAGATCGAGTCGGTTGTGAAGCGGGTCCCAGGCGTGACTTCGGCCCTGGCCGAGCGATTGACGGGGGGACGATATATCGACGTCGAGGTGGATCGGATCGCGGCAGCACGGGTCGGTCTCAACGTTGCCGATGTGCAAGCCGTCGTATCAGGCATGATCGGCGGTGAAACGGTTGGCCAAACCGTCGAGGGGCTCGCGCGATACCCGATCAGCGTGCGCTATCCGCGCGAGTTGCGCGATACTCCAGAAAAGCTCGCCAGCTTGCCTGTGTTGACCCCGGGTGGACAGCAAATCACACTGGGTTCCGTAGCCAGCATTCGCGTCAGCGATGGCCCACCGATGTTGCGCAGCGAGAACGGGCGACCAGTGACTTGGTTGTTCGTGGATGGACGTGACGTGGACATGCAAACACTCGTAACGGATATCAATCGGGCAATTGCAAGTGAAGTCAAACTTCCGGCAGGCGTGAGCATCTCCTATACTGGGCAGTACGAATTCTTGGTGCGCGCCAAGGAACGCATGAAGCTTGTCGTGCCCATCACGCTGGCGATCATATTCGCCCTGCTTTACCTGACTTTCAGGCGCTGGGACGAAGCTCTATTGATCATGGCCACGCTCCCTTTCGCTCTAACGGGGGGGCTTTGGCTGCTCTACTGGCTCGGCTACAACCAATCGGTGGCAACCGCAGTCGGATTCATAGCGCTGGCAGGCGTTTCAGCTGAATTTGGCGTGGTCATGCTGATCTATCTCAAGCATGCGCTTGAGGCGCGGGAGGATGGCGATGTTGCCGAAGCGGTTCGCGAAGGCGCGCTGTTGCGGGTGCGGCCCAAGGCGATGACCGTGGCGGTGATTCTCGCCGGCCTCTTCCCGGTTCTGGTCGGCGGCGGTGCCGGTTCGGAAGTGATGAGCCGGATCGCTGCGCCAATGGTTGGCGGCATGCTGACTGCACCACTGCTGTCGATGCTCATTGTCCCGGCGGCGTACTTGCTGATGCGCCGCAAGTCCCAGCGCCTTTCTCAACCCGATCCGCCACCAAGCTGACGTCGTCCGTTTTCCGTCGATTGCTCCTGCAATGTGGATTCGATCAAGAAATCTCAATCTCCGAAGTCTCTTTCAAACTGGCTCTTAGTCGCGCCCGTGCACGGTAAAGTCGGGTTTCGACCGCTTTTTCACTGATGCCCAGGACCACCGCTGTTTCAGCCTGATTGAGCTCCTCAATGGTGCGCAGAATGAGCACTTCGCGTAAGGCAGACGGCAGGTCGGCGATAGCGCGTTCGACCTCCGCAAGTTCAGCCCGCCCCGCAGCTTCGCGCGCGGGGCTTGGCGCATCACTTTCTAGGTTGTCGTCCGCTTCGATCGGCTTTGCCGACCAGAAGAACGAGCGGACAGCGCGTCTGCGCGCCCAGTCTCGGCACTTATTCAATGCGATGCGCGCTATCCATATTCTGAACGGCCGAGAGGTATCGTAGCGGCTTATGCTTGCAAATGCCGAAACGAAGCTTTCCTGTACGAGATCAAGTGCCTCGTCAGCATCTCTGACATTGTTCTTGATTAGGCGATAGACTGGTCCTTGGTGGCGCCGCATCAGTTCGCGAAACGCTTGCCCTTGTCCGACGACAGCAAGGCTCACAAGTTCCTTATCGTCACATTGCGAAAGGTCGAGCGTCACCGCGCGTCAGCGGTCAGTGCTTTGACCACCGTACTGTCGAACATCTTTGCCTGCTCCGGATTCAGCACCGCTCGCATGGCAAACAAATGCTCGAGCGTTTCTTTCTGAAGCTCTCCCATCGCGAAATGACTTTGATCGATCGCCGCAGTCACCTTCGGGCCGTATCCGTGTTCTGATTCGATCGCTTCGGCAAGCCGGGCATTGGCCGCCCGCATCTCGAGGTCAAGCGCCTTGCGCCGAACAGCAAACCGGGCCTCAATCGCATCGATCTTGACCTGTTGCTGCGCCGTCAATTCGAGCTTGTTATGAAGCAGGGCATGAAGTTCGGTTTCACTGGCACGTGGCCGATCGGCAATGACGCGTCCGATGAAGACGCCGCAAATCGCCGCCGCGAACGCCACCAATGCGAGTAGGAGGAGTCTCCGCGATCCCATGTTTAGCGCGTGTCCAGGAGCGCGGACGGAGCGAGTGCCGTCGCCGGTGCAAACGGGGAGAGCGACCGGGCAGCCGCCGCAGGCTCGCCTGTAGAAACACCAGCAAGTGCCCCCCCTCCGAGCGAAATGAAGGCGGTCAACACCATGAAGCGCTGGGCCATGCTGACTTCCTGCCGACGCAGTACAAGTGCGCCCATCACCTTCTCATCCATACCAGCGAGCAGCCGATCGGGGGGAGTTTGACGCAGTTGCCTCAAATAGATGTCCATGGCGACCTCATCCAAATGCATTCCTCCTAACATACGCATGCCTGACAAAGAGCCCTCACCTTGGCCTGGCTCTAAGGGGTCGACTGCGGTGGTGCGTATTTAACACCAAGTACACAGTTTTGGAGATCCTATCATGCGCAAATCCATTATGGCAGTCACCCTCGCGACGCTGGCGCTTCTGTCAATACCAGGCACCGCGCTTGCACACGCCAAGCTTCAGTCCTCAACCCCGGCGGCCAATGCCACGGTTGCAAGCGCAAACGCCAGATCGATCAACCTCGTCTTCAACGAGAGGCTGATCGCATCTACAGTCAAAGCGGATCTCGTGATGACCGGAATGCCTGGGATGCCCAACCATGCCCCCATGAAGATCGCCTTCACTTCAATGATGGGCCGGGATGGCAAGTCGCTGATGCTGATGCCCAAGCGGGCGCTTGCGCCTGGGACCTACAAGGTAACTTGGTCGGCTGCGGGTACCGATACGCACCGCATGGGAAGTGAATTTTCTTTCACGGTCCGATAGCCCGTGGACACCGATTGGCTGATGATCGCCACCAGGTTCGGGCTATATTTCTGCCTGATCCTGCTTCCGGGCCTGTCGGCATTCCCGCTTTACGCATTGCAAGAGTCTGAACGCAGCGATGATGCAGTTTTGTCATTGCGCAGAGTTCTCTCGATCGGGGCCGTGACAGGATTGGTCTTGTCAGGTTTCGGATTCCTGGTCCTGATGGCAAGCATGACCGGCAATCCAATCGCCGAACCGGATTGGGAGACCGGCCGCGCCATCCTCTCCGAATCCGCGATTGGCACGGCCTGGCTGGTACGGATGGTGGCGTTGTCCGCCGCGTTGCTCGCCCTGCTGTTCTGCCGTAGCAATCTGCAACGTCTCGTGATGACCACGCTTGCCGCGGCAGCCGCGCTATCAACCCTGGTCTGGACCGGGCACGCGGGTGCCGGCGAAGGCCGCCTAGGGTTGCTGCACATGGCCAGCGATGTGCTGCATATGTTTGCTGCGGCGGTCTGGCTGGGGGGTATTGCCGCTTTTCTGATGCTGCTGCGCCCCGCCCGTGATAAAGCTTCAGGCAATCGCATTGTGATTGCCCACCGAGCGCTCGAACAATTCTCTTTTGTGGGCGCAATTTGCGTTTCGATCATTGCCATTACAGGACTGATTAATGGCCAGATCCTGGTTGGATACGCCAATCTGTTTGATCTGCCCGGCTCGCCCTATGGTCAGTTGTTGATCGCCAAGATTGTGCTCGTAGGCGCCATGATACTTCTCGCTGCACAGAACCGCTGGCGCCTCACTCCATCGCTTCACGAGGCGATTGCGCAGGGCGAAACGGCGTCGGCAACTGCAGCAATGCGCAAAAGCCTGCTGCTCGAAGCCGGGGCGGCGATGGCAATCCTGTTCCTCGTTGCATGGCTGGGCACGCTTGAACCGATTGCCAGCGTGGTGACCGCTTGACCGGCAAGGCCTCTCCATGGTCCGGCAGAATTCGCCTCGGCGTTGGCTGGGCGCTGCTCGATGCGCGCGCTGGAGACAACCGACCGCATCGTCATGTGGCGCACCAAATCAGTTTGGCGCTTGAAGCCGGATGCGAGATTGTCGCAGCCGACCGGCTGCCTTTGGATCCCGGCGAGGCCGCGCTTATTCCAGCAGGGCTTGCGCACTGCCTGGTTCCCGTCGGCGCAGTGGTCCGAACCATCTACGTGGATCCGATGTTTCGTGGGACGCGCAATCTGATCCGGCATCAAACGCCAATGCGGCTGAGCATGGGCGCTGCGTCCGCGCTCCAGGCGGTGAGCTGCGCAGACACCGCAAAGCAGTGGATCGATTCCTTTACAGGCGTGCGGCTTTCGACCGCGATCGATGCCCGGCTGCGAACGGAAATCGCTCGATCTGAGCCAGGTTTGCAGCCCGCAGCTCTGGCCGAAAGGATGGGATTATCCCCTACCAGGCTGCGCGAAATTGCGATCCGCGATTTTGGTGTGCCAACCGCAAAACTGCTGCAATGGCTGCAGTTGCAACATGCGATCGACGCGCTCCGCCACACCGCGAGTTTGGCGGAAGCCGCGGCGGCCGGCGGATTTGCCGACCAGGCGCATTTCACGCGGCGTCTCGTCCAATGGTTTGGGGTCACCCCTTCGCTTGGCCTGGCCCAACTTGAGATATCGGTGGTCCGCTGACAAGGATCAGCGAAACGTTCAAGATCGAAACGCCGAGGCGATGCATGATCTCCCAATCCAAATTGGGAGCGTTGCCGTGTTTCTGTTCCGAATCCTTTACGCTCCAGCCTATTTGCTTCTCTTTGTCGGCAGCGCCGCCTTTCTTGTTTCGGTCGGAGCCGCTCCTTTCTGGCTGGTCGGCCTATTGCTTGCGGCGATTGCGACTTCGCTCGTCGCCGAACGAATCGCCCCGTTCGAATCTCAATGGAACCGGAATCACGGGGACGCGCCGCGCGATATCGCTCATGCCCTGGTGAACGAGGGATCGATCGTGGTTCTTGTCTTGCTGCTTCCGTTCTTCGCCAGCCTTGTTCCATGGCCCTCCCTGTGGCCCACCGCCCTTCCGTTTTGGGTGGAATTGCTGCTTGCGATAGTTCTCCTCGACGCCGGGATCAGTCTCGCTCATTTCGCCAGCCACCGCATCCCTGTTCTCTGGCGCTTTCACGCGGTTCACCATTCGGTTCGCCGAATGTACGGGTTCAACGGGCTTCTGAAGCACCCTGTCCATCAACTCATCGAGATCTCGATAGGGACGCTCCCGTGGCTCCTGCTTGGCATTCCGCAGGAGGTCGCGATGGTGGGATCTTTCGCGGTCGCGATCCAACTTCAACTGCAGCATTCGAACGTCGATATGCGTGTGGGGCCCTTGGCATACCTTTGGGCGGTTGCCCCGGTGCACCGCCATCACCATCTGGCCTCCGAGACGGAAGGCGATGTCAATTTCGGTCTGTTTCTGACCATCTGGGACTTATTCCTGGGCACCGCGCAATTTGGCCCAAGCAACGCAATCCGCGCTGGCCAGGTCGGCATCGCAGATCGCCCTGACTATCCGGAAAACTATCTTGGACAGCTTGCCGAGCCTTTCAAGACTTGGCCTACGCAGCCCGGTTTCGTCGCTGCGGGCAATGAGGGATACAACTGATGTCGGGGACACGTTCCTACACCCCTGCTGCGGGGCACCATTTTCTCACTCCATTTTACGATATCGGGGTCCGACTCTCAACCCGCGAGACGCTGTGGCGGGCCGCACTTATCGAACTCATCGCCCCAAAGGACAGCGATGTGCTGCTCGATATCGGCGCCGGTACGGGTAACCTCGCGATTTTGCTGGCACAGAATAATCACGCAACGCGCTATTTCGGGATCGATCCTGATGGGCCAGCGATCGCGATTGCCCGCAAGAAGGTAGGCGCTGCGAATTTGGCGGCCGAATTTCTCCAGGCACATTTTTCGGCAAAGGCTGTGGCGGCATGGCCAGCTCCCAGCACCAGCCGGGTTTGCCCTTGGGTGCGGGCGCGGGACGCGGGGTAAACTCACGGCCTTCCTTTTTCGCCAGCTCGGCCTGCTCCTTGGTCTGCTCGCTGGAGATCGCCAGCAGCTCGCGCAGCATCTCGGCCTGCTCGCGCAGCTCGCGC
>JAFLDC010000150.1 GCA_017302775.1 Sphingomonadales bacterium | reverse complement strand
CGGCAAGGCCGCCGTGCCGCGATCGACCGCAACCACGGTATAACCCGCATTTTGCAGGGCGCGCGCGAGATAAGTGCGCATCGCTTCTTCGTCTTCGGCAAGGAGAATGCGGATCATTACAGGCCTTCGTCATCAAGCTTGGGTGCGAATCTGCTGCCGGGGCAACGCATCGTGCGGATCGGTCTTACACCCGTTCCGGTTAACAATCCGCGTCGATTTTCGCACTGGCCGACTTTGACACAGAGCGTTCATCGGGCCAGCCTGTCGGCATGACAGGCGCGGTTTCAGGTACAGGTGATTCGTTGCGCAGCACAGGGGGAGAAATTCCCGGCACAGTCGGGGTTCCGGCCTTCAGCCTGACAGCTCCGCAACCTTCTGTGCTGCCCATTGTCGTGGCCGTTCCGCATGCCGGACGGGCTTATCCTGAAGCCGTGTTGCAGCAGATGCGCAATCCGGGCTTTGCCACCCTCAGGCTGGAGGACCGATACGTCGACCGGCTGGGCGAGGGCATCGCTCGCTCTACCGGCGCGGCATTGCTGGTTGCGCATGCGCCGCGGGCGATGATCGACCTCAATCGGGCGATAGACGATGTGGACTGGGGGATGTTCGTGCGCAGCGAACCGAGCGAGCGGTCGGTGTCACCCGCCGGGCTGCGTGCGCGCAACGGGCTTGGCCTGATCCCCCGGCGAATCCCCGGACTTGGCGAATTGTGGAAGCGCCGTCACGACGAGACGGAGTTGTTGGCCCGGATTGCCGCAATCCACGATCCGTACCATGCAGTGCTGGCCGCGCAGCTTTCGCAGATCAGGATGCGGTGGGGGGCTGCATTGCTGATCGATCTGCATTCGATGCCGCCATTGGGTCGGCGCGGGAGTTCGAATGCACCGGAATTTGTCGTGGGCGACCGGTTCGGCGCGTCATGCGATGGCGCATTGGTGGCAAGCTGCTTCAGCTATTTCAACGAAACGGCGCGGATTGCCGCGCATAATCGCCCCTACGCCGGCGGCTATGTGCTGGATCGCCACGCTGCCCCGGCCAGCGGGATCTACGCCATTCAGCTTGAAATCGACCGGTCGAGCTATCTGGACGAGCGACTGGCTGAACCCGGACCTGGATTTGAGTCGATGATCGAACTTTTGACCGGTTTGGTAAGGCGGCTGGCAAGCGAGGTGGCCGACCTGGGGCGCAGCGCAGGCCTGGCCAATGCGGCTGAGTAGATAGTCATAAAAAACCACCTCGTGCTGGTTGCACGAGGTGGCCAAGGTTCAGGGAGGAGGTGCACCAAGGTGCACCTTGTCTTGCCGGGCCATGAGGGAAGCACCGGCGCAACGCCTAATGTGATACGCCTGATCCTTGCCGCTGGCAATAGCGCATGCCGTGTATACGAATGAAGTAGCTGCCGGCGCGGCATTTAATGTGCCGCGCCGACTTTGCGGCTTAATTGGTGAGCGAGGGGATCGGGCCCTTGCCCTGCTGAACTTGGCGTCCGAAAACGTCGCTCATCAACTCCAGGCTGAACAGGTGGGCGAAGATCAGTGCGAGCATGCCGTTCTGATTCATCGTACGCAACACATCGCCACGCAGATCGCGCAGCTTTTCCTGATTGACCATCTTGAAGCCGCGGTAAACGAACGGTTGTTCGTTGCCCTGCTGCTGGATCGAAACTTCACCGTCCATCAGCAGATCGTGCTTCATCAGTTCGTCGACAAAGCTCTGGGTGCGGAAACCGGCTTCCTCGAAGTTCTTGCAGAAATCGAGGGTCGCCTTGCAGCTTTCGCTCGGCTGATCGCCATCGAACAGCGCATTGCCATCGGGGAATTCGCCAATCAGGTCACTGGTTGGGTCAAAGCACAGCGACAGCTCTTCGGTTTCCGGCGTCAGCTTCGCGAGCATGAAGGGATAGCGGCGGGCATAAGCGGGCACGTAGACCGGTCCAGTCAGCTTGCCTTCGTCATCAAAGAAGGTGTTCACCCCTTCGTTCAATCCCATCAGCGCCAGCGGAACCGGATTGTCCGCAATCGAAAAGACGATCGGATAGCTGCGTGAAGCATGGACGAATTCTTCCGCTGTGAGCGGGATGGCGTGCTGGCCGACCATCCAGGTTGCATTTTCTGTGCTCTTGGCGCTCCAGCCGGCATGGTCGCGGCTGTTAAGCGGCATCAGGTCCTTGTAGAACAGCGGCAGGTTGGCGGTTTGCGGCGCGCTGGCCATGATCGTCTCTCCGAAAAGCAATTGCTGCAGCCGGTCAGGGCGACCCCAAGTCCGGCACGAAAGCGCGCCTTTAAGCGCTTGGCGCGCGTGGCGCAAGCAACTTGCCGGGATTGAGCAAACCTTGTGGATCAAGCGCGCGTTTTACCTTGTGAAGCAGCGCAAGCTGTACCGGATCGCACAACCGTTCCAGCTCATCGATCTTGAGTTGGCCTATCCCATGTTCTGCTGAAATCGTCCCGTTCCATTCGGTGACCATGTCGTGAACCGCCCGGCTGATCGCCTTGCCGTCGCCATTCTCCCAGATGGTCCGATCGCTGCCGGGCGGAGCAAGGACATGAAAATGAACGTTGCCGTCACCCAGATGACCGAACCCGAAAGCGTGAACGCCGGGCCAGCGTTGCTCGATTGCCGGCACCGCTGCTTCGAGGAAATCCGGCATCTGCTCTGTCGGCACGGCGATATCGTGTTGCATCGCCGGCCCCTTGGCCCGCTCCGCTGGAGAGATCGATTCGCGCAAGGTCCAGAATGCTTCGGCCTGCGTTTCATTGGCTGCGAGAACTGCATCTTCCAGCAGGCCCTGCGCCATTGCGGAGGCCATGATTGCCTCGCCCTGTCGGCTCGATTCGCTTCCGACCAGTTCGATCAGGGCATGCCATGGATGGCGATCGTCAAGCGGCGCACGCCCTGCGGGCAGGTATGCCAGTACGGCATCGAGACAGCTTTGCGGCAGGACTTCGAACCCTTCGAGCGCATCGTTGGCTTCGGTCTGGCAGTGCAGCAACAGCGCCCGCGCCTGTTGGATCGAACGAAGGCCCACCCAGATGACCTGCCGGGCAGCCACGGCCGGAAGCAAGCGAAGCGTTGCTGCCGTCACGATCCCCAGCGTCCCCTCACTGCCGATGAACAATTGCTTCAGATCGAAGCCGCGGTTGTCCTTCTTGAGCGGAGTCAGCGCGGAGTACACCGAGCCATCGGCCAGAACCGCTTCAATCCCAAGTACCTGCGCCCGCATCGAACCGTGGCGTAGCACTTGTGTGCCGCCGGCATTGGCGGCGATCAGGCCGCCGATGGTGGCCGACCCCTTGCCGCCCAGCGTCAGCGGAAACCGTAGAGCATGGGCCGCTGCCGCCTCGTGCAAGGTCTGCAGAACCACCCCCGCTTCGCACAGCGCGGTTTGCGTGCCGGGATCGAGCATGCGGATTGCATTCATCCGCCGCAGCGACACGAGCAAGGCCCGCCCGCTGCCATCAGGTGTCGCCCCGCCAGACATGCCGCTGTTGCCGCCCTGCGGCACGATCGGCACCGCATGGTGCGCGCACAGCTGCACCAGCGCCGCAAGAGTGTCTACATCCAGCGGTGCGGCCAGGGCCAGGGCGGCGCCGGTATACCGACCGCGCCAGTCCGTAAGCCAAGGCTCAATCAGGTCCGGTTCTCTGATAAGTCCGTGCGGACCCAGCAAGGATTGGGCCTCAGCCAAGAAGCCAGTATCAGCATTTCCCATCGCCGCAGGCTATGCCACGTGGGGGTCGGCCTTGCGAGTCCTTGCCGTAGCGACGGGGCGGGGTTAAGCGACGGTTCAATCTTGGGCGCTACTGAACCGGGGCAATGCATTCTTTCGCGCAAATCCTTGCACCATTGGTGCTGCTGTTGCCCGCACTTGGCGCGGTTGACTCGCCGCGTGCGGAGCCGCCGCCATTCGATCCACTTGCCCGGGAAACTGCCGGGCAGGCCTCAATCCAACGGCGCGTTACGATCCGGGTCAGCCCGCAGCAGGCCCCCATGGCGATGGATGCAGCTATGGCGGAAAATGGCCTTGATGAAGGGCGCGGGGCGCGTTTTACCGAGCGCAAGATGGGCAATTGCCTGTCAATTGAATCGATCGCCGGGGTTCAGGCGATAGACAATTCGCGTCTTCTGCTCATCCTGCGTGATCGGCGGATGGTGTCAGCCCGGCTGGAAAAAGGTTGCCAGGGCCGGGAGTTCTATTCGGGCTTTATCGTGGCGCGTAATGCGGACGCGCAGATTTGCGTCGGACGCGATCGCCTGCAGTCCCGCAGCGGCAGCGCCTGCCAGATATCGGGTTTCCGTCAACTTGTTCCGTTGAGTGATTGATCCGTCACGCCCTTTGCCCCCCGGGCCGCGCATTTCCTTGACTTTCAGCACTACTCTGGCCTAGGCCCGCGGCACGCTTTGCGCTGCGTGGGGGCACCTTCATTCAGACCGGCGGCTGATCCCCTTCAAAAAATCGAACATGAACATGAAATTTGCCGATATCGGCCTCTCCGACGAATTGCTGCAGGCGGTTATCGCCAAGGGATATGACACGCCCACGCCGATCCAGGCCCAGGCTATCCCGCAAGTGCTGATGATGCGCGATCTGATCGCGATTGCTCAGACCGGGACCGGCAAGACCGCCAGCTTCGTGCTGCCGATGATTGATATTCTGGCCCATGGCCGCCGCCGCGCGATGATGCCGCGCAGCCTGATCCTTGAACCGACCCGTGAATTGGCTGCGCAGGTCGCCGAGAATTTTGAGGCTTACGGCAAGAACCATGACCTCAAGATGGCCTTGCTGATCGGCGGGGTTCAGATGGGCGATCAGGTCAAGGCGCTTAACGAAGGCGTCGACGTGCTGATTGCCACGCCGGGACGACTTATGGATCTGTTTGAGCGGGGCAAGATCCTGCTGACCGGTTGTGATCTGCTGGTGATTGACGAGGCCGACCGGATGCTCGACATGGGCTTCATCCCCGATATCGAGACGATCTGCTCCAAACTGCCGGTCAACCGTCAGACCTTGCTGTTCAGCGCGACCATGCCGCCGCCGATCAAGAAGCTGGCAGACAAGTTTCTGAGCAATCCTAAATATATCGAGGTGGCCCGTCCGGCCTCAACCAACACCCAGATCGCCCAGTTCAAGGTTCCCGTTGCGTCTTCGCGGGGCAAGCGTGAGGTACTGCGTACCCTGCTGCGAACGGACGACGTCAAGACTGCGATGATCTTCTGCAACCGCAAGACCACCGTACGCGAACTGGCCAAGAGCTTGAAACAGCACGGCTTTGCGGCGGGCGAGATCCACGGCGATATGGACCAATCGGCGCGCATTGCGGAATTGGACCGGTTCAAGGATGGCACAATCAATATCCTGTGCTGCTCAGACGTTGCCGCGCGCGGGCTTGACGTGAAGGGCGTCAGCCACGTGTTCAATTTCGACACGCCCTGGCATCCCGATGATTACGTGCACCGCGTTGGGCGAACCGGCCGGGCCGGGGCCACCGGGCGTGCGTTCACGTTGATCGCGCCAGAAGATCAGGAAGCGATCGAGAATGTCGAGAAGCTGACTGGCGGCAAGCTGGATGTGTTCGCGGTAGAGAAGGCGGCAGCCGGGCCGGAACCGGCCGACAAAACCGGCCGCGGTGAGCGCAAATCGCGCGAAGCAAAGCCGGAGCGCGCGATGAAGCCAGAGCTCGAAGAACGTGCTCCGCGTGCAGAACGTCCCAAACGCGACGGCACCAAGCCGCCCAAGACCGAAAGCAAGCCACGCTCGCGCAAACAGGATGACGAGGGCGATGAGCCGGGCGTATGGAACGGCCCTGTCCCCAGTTTCCTGGGTGTTTCGGCGCTGTAATCCCTTCCCAGACAGGGAAGACTAGCCCGCGAGTTTGACGAAACTGTCGATCACCCGCTTGGGCCCGGCCGTTTCGAATTCGATTTCAAGCTTGTTGCCTTCTTGCGCCGTAACTGTGCCGTAACCGAATTTCTCGTGGAAAACCCGCGCACCCAGGGCGACATCGGCACGGGGTTTGGCGGCGAAGCTGGCAGCGGACCGGGTTGCCTCGGGCAGACGCCGCGGGCTGGCATCATAAGCCTGCGCGGCAGCGCGCTGCCAGCCCGGACCACGTGTGATGGTTCGGGCGGGCTGAGCGGCTGCCACGTGGGCGAATGGATCGCCATGTTCCGACCATTGCGCCCGCCACAGCGATGCGCCGCCGGATAGCGTGCTTTCCTGTTCGATATGGGCTTGGGGCAGTTCGGTGATGAACCGGCTGGGGATCGAACTGGTCCACTGGCCATAAATGCGGCGGTTTGCGGCATGCAGGATCGTACACCGCCGCCGGGCGCGGGTAATCGCCACATAGGCAAGGCGGCGTTCCTCTTCCAGGCTGGCCAGCCCGCCTTCATCCATGGCCCGCTGGCTGGGGAACACCCCTTCTTCCCATCCAGGCAGGAACACGTGGTCAAATTCCAGTCCCTTGGCGGCGTGCAGCGTCATGATTGTCAGCTTTTCAGCAGAATCGTTCGCCTCGTTATCCATCACCAGGCTGACGTGCTCCAGAAAGTCACCCAGGGTCTCGTATTCTTCCATCGCGCGGGCAAGTTCCGCAAGGTTTTCAAGGCGGCCAGCGCTTTCTGCGCTCTTCTCGGCTTGCAGCGCGGCCGTATAGCCGCTTTCGTCCAGCATGGTGCGGGCCAGTTCGGCCGGTGTCGTCTGCTTGGCAAGGTCACGCCAGCGAACCACGTCGCGCATGAACGCGATCAGCGTATTGCGGGCGCGGGCAGGCAACTCGTCGGTGTCGCCGATCTCGATCGCGGCAAGACTGA
>JAFLDC010000015.1 GCA_017302775.1 Sphingomonadales bacterium | reverse complement strand
GACGGGACCGGCGGGGGCGGATCGGTCAAGACGCTGGAGATGGTCGGGGCAACATACGTTCCCGCCGTTCCCGGTTGGGGCGATGTGGTCAAGAACCTGGAAAGCGTCCCCGTGGTCGCACTGGCGTTGGGCCCCACGGCGGGGTTGGGTGCGGCGCGGGTGGTGGCCAGCCATTACGCGATCATGGTCAAGGGCCTGTCGCAACTGTTCGCCGCCGGGCCTGCCGTGGTCGAGGCGATCGGGGAGGCAAGCGACAAGGAATCGCTGGGCGGGTCGGTGATCCACACCCGCAACGGCGTGGTGGACGAAGAAGTTTCCAGCGAGGTCGAGGCCTTTGCCGCCGCCCGCCGCTTTCTCTCCTACCTGCCCGGCGCGGTCGGTCAGATGGCACCGCGCACCATCTGCACCGACCCGGTCGATCGCAAGGATCCGGCGCTGATCAGCCTGGTGCCCAAGGAGGCCAAGCAGGTTTATTCGATGCGGCGGCTGCTGGGCGCCGCGTTCGACAAGGGATCGGTGTTCGAGATGGGCCGGCAATGGGGCCGCGCCGCCATCACTGCCTTTGCCCGGCTGGATGGCTGGCCGGTGGCCGTGGTGGCTAGCGATCCCACCTTTCTGGGCGGATCGTGGGAAGCCAAGACCAGCGAAAAGGTGGAACGCTTCATCAAGCTGGCCGACCAGTTCCGCCTGCCGGTGGTGCATCTGGTCGACAATCCCGGCTTCATGATCGGACGCGAGGCCGAAATAAGCGGAACGATCCGGTACGGCGTACAGGCAATGAACGCGATCTATCGCGCCACGGTGCCGCTGTGCAGTGTGGTGATCCGCCGCGCCTATGGCATCGCCGGCTCGGCGATGAGCAACGCCGAGACCTTTCAGTACCGCTTCGCCTGGCCCAGTGGCGACTGGGGCAGTCTGCCGATCGAAGGCGGAATCGAGGTCGCTTACAAGAGCGAGATCGAAGCCGCGGATGACCCCGCCGCCCATCTCACGGCGATCCGCGAACGGCTGAACCGCGTGCGCAGTCCGTTCCGCACTGCCGAGATGTTCGGCATCGAGGATATCATCGATCCGCGCGAGACCCGGCCGCTGCTGTGCGAATTTGCGGCTCTCGCCTGGGCAGCATTGGGCGCTGCGTCCTAATCCTGCAGATAGCCCGCCAAGGCAGCCTGCTGCTCCGCGCCAAGCACCAGACCGAGCTTGGTCCGTCGCCAGAGAATGTCGTCGGCGCTCTGCGCCCATTCCTCGGCCCGCAGATAATCCACTTCGGCCTGACACAGCCCGCCGCCAAAATCCCGGCCCCGATCGCGCTTGAGCCAGGTCCAGGCGCTGGTCCCATAAGCGCGGCCGATCCGGTCCGCGTCGTCAGGCGACAAGTGCGGAAACTCGGTCAGCAGCGTGCGAATTAGCATGGGCAGGCCATCAATCGGGAAATCCCCGCCGGGCAAAGCCCTTGCCCGGGTCCAAGCGCCCCCGGTCAGAGCTGGCAAGCGCGGCGACAGCATATCGACCGCCTCTTCGGCAAGATGCCGATAGGTGGTGATCTTGCCGCCGTAGACCGTCAGGAGTGGAGCGCCCTCGCCCGGCTCCGACAGATCGAGTCGATAGCCGCGCGATGCCTCCTCGGGCTTGTCGCTCTTGTCGCTGACCAGCGGGCGCACCCCCGAATAGGACCAGACGACGTCTGCCGGGGTGAGCTTGCGAGCGAAATAGCGGCTGGCCCCTTCGCACAGATAAGCGATTTCCTCGGCGCTGGCCTCAGGCTTGCCCGCAGCAGGATCGTGATCGACATCGGTTGTGCCGATCAGCGTGAAATGGCGCTCATAGGGGATCGCAAAAAAGATGCGGCCATCGGGAAGTTGGAAGAAATAGGCAAAGCCATGATCGAACTGCTGCGGCACGACGATGTGGCTTCCGCGCACCAGCCGCATCGCATGATCCGGCGTATCGCCAACCATTGCTTCCACCGACAGCACGCCCGGCCCTGCGGCATTGACCAGCGCGCGCGCGGCAAAGTGCTCATCCGCGGCCTCGATCTGCCACACATCCCCATCGCGTCTGGCACGGGTAACAGGTGTGCGCGGGCGGACCACCGCCCCATGGAGCGCCGCGTCTTTCGCATTGAGCACGACCAGCCGCGCATCATCGACCCAGCCGTCCGAATATTCGAAGCCGGTGGAGAACCCGCCCTGCAACGGCACCCCCGCAGCATGCCGGCGCAGATCGATGGTGCGGGTTGCCGGCAGCCGCTTGCGGCCACCGATGTGATCGTAAATGAACAGGCCAAGTCGCAGCAGCCAGCGTGGACGCAGCCCGTCGACATAGGGCAGCACGAACCGCATCGGATGAATGATATGCGGGGCGATCTTCCACAGCGCCTCGCGTTCGGCCAGCGATTCGCGGACCAGTCCGAATTCGTAGTGTTCCAGATAGCGCAGCCCGCCGTGGATCAGCTTGGTCGAAGCCGAACTTGTACCCTGTGCCAGATCACCGGCTTCCAGCAGCAGCACTTTTGCGCCGCGCCCGGCCGCGTCGCGGGCAATACCCGCCCCGTTTACGCCGGCGCCGATCACGGCCAGATCAAACGGCTTGGTCATCGTGCCTCAATGCACTCCCGGTTCGGGGACTGGCCGGGCCTGACCGGGCGGGGTCAGGCGGCGGAACAGGTGGCCCTTCTCGCTATACAGCACAAGTGCCAGCGCGATGAGCCCCGATCCGAGCAAGGCGCTGACCAACGGGCGGGCACTGCCATCAAAGGCCTGGCCGATCAATCCGCCCAGCAAGGCACCCAGCGCCATCCGCACGAACGATTGAAACGAGGACGCAGCGCCGGCCGTCCGGGCGAACGGCTGCAGCGCGATCGACCCGAAATTGGCCCCGATAAAGCCTATCAGGCAGATATTAGCGGTCATCAGCGGCACGAATTCCCACAAAGTCTCGCCGCCGCGAAAGGCTTGCCACACCTGCAAGGCGCTCACGCCGATAAAGGCCAGCAGCGCGGTATGGCTGACCCGCCTTGCGCCAAAGCGTTCGACAATGCGGGAATTGGTAAAGTTGGCCATCAGCATGCCGCCGGCCATCAGCGCAAATAGCAGCGGAAACTGCTCTCCGGCGCCAAAATGTTCGGCAATCAGCTGCTGCGACGAATTGATGTAGCCGAACATGGCCGCAGTCAGCATCGCCCCGCCCAGGGCATAGCCCATGGCAACCCGGTTGGTCGCGGCTTGCCACATGTTGCCCGCGATCGTCCGCACCGCGATCGGCTGTCGGTATTCGGGATTGAGCGTCTCAGGCAGGCGCAGATACATCCACAGCCCGATCACAGCGGCCATTACCGCCATCCCTCCAAAGATCCAGCGCCAGCCAGCCACCAGCAGGACCGCCTGACCATAAGACGGAGCGATCATCGGCACGAGCATGAAGACCACGATGATGGTCGACATCATCCGCGCCATCCGATCTCCACCCATTCGATCGCGAATGATCGCGCTGGGCAGCACCGCCAGCCCTGCGCTGGCAATGGCCATCAGCGCGCGCAGTACCAGCAGCATGGTGAACCCGGTGACCAGCGCGCAACCGATCGCCAGCAGAATATAAGCCGCGAAGCAGACCAGCAGAACCGGGCGACGCCCGTACCGGTCAGCCAAGGCGCCCGGCAACAGCGAGCCGAACCCGGCCGCGAACAGGAACACGCCGACCACCAGCTGGCGCTGATTGGGGTCGGTCACGCGCAGATCGCGGGCGATCTCGTCCAGCGCGGGCAGCATGGCATCGATGCACAGCGCCTGCAGCGACATCATCATCGCCATCAGGGCAATGAATTCGCGCTCGCCGATCTGGCGCGGGGCAGGACGGGACGCAATCGCGGACATTCCCTGTCCTTGGCCGCTGCTCTCCGCCAAGGCTACCCCCTAATCTGCCTTTTCGTATGCAGGTGCTTGGCCCTACAAGAGCGGCATGGACAACGCACGCCCTGATTCCAGCGACGATGGCGGTGGCCTGCGCAAGATTATCCATATCGATATGGATGCCTTTTACGCCAGCGTCGAACAGCGCGACGAGCCGGAACTGCGCGGCAAGCCGGTTGCCGTGGGCGGGGATGGACCGCGCGGCGTGCTTAGCACCTGTTCATACGAAGCCCGGCGATACGGCTGCCGGTCCGCCATGCCTTCGGTCACCGCCCGGCGGTTGTGCCCGCAGCTGATTTTCCGGCGGCCGCGCTTCGCCGTCTACACCGCGATCTCGCATCAGATCCGCGAAATTTTCCACGATTACACCCCGCTGGTAGAACCGCTCAGCCTCGATGAAGCCTTTCTTGACGTAACCGAAGACAGCAAGGGCATCGGCTCGGCGATCCGCATAGCCGAGCTGATCCGGGCCCGGATCAGGGCCGAGACCGGGCTGACCGCCAGCGCCGGCGTATCCTACAACAAGTTCATCGCCAAACTGGCCAGCGATCAGAACAAGCCGGATGGCCTGTGCGTGATCCGCCCGGGCGATGGCGCACGTTTCATTGCCGGCCTGCCGGTCCGGCGGTTTCATGGCGTGGGGCCGCGCGGGGTGGAACGGATGGCCGCGCTGGGGATAGAAACCGGCGCCGACCTCGCCCGGCACGACATCCATTTCCTGCGCCAGCACTTCGGCAGTCAGGCTGACTACCTCTACCGCGCGGCACGCGGTATCGACCTGCGCCGGGTCAAACCCAATCGCCCGCGCAAGTCGTTGGGGGCGGAAAGAACGCTGGACAGGGATATCTCGACCGGCAGCGCCCTGCGGGAGGTGCTGGACCAGATCATCGCAATCACCTGGGCCCGGATCGAGAAAGGGCATGCCGCCGGGCGAACCGTAACCCTCAAGCTCAAGTTCAAGGACTTTTCCAACCTGACGCGGTCCAAAAGCGTGCTCAATCCCGTTTCTGCCCAAGCCGAGTTCGCCGCCATCAGTCATGCCCTGCTTGATGATGTCCTGCCGCTGGCCCAACCGGTTCGCCTGGTCGGGCTGACGCTTTCGGCGATGGATGATGACGAGCCACCTGTGGAACGAACTGGCGGGAATGTACAAGGCGAGCTGGAATTCTGACGATAGGCGTGATTATCAAAAAATGTCGCGCCATTCAGAAAAGCGAAAGCAGGAATAAGGGAAACGCCAGACACCTTGGCGAAACTGACAAAGGCTCGGTTGATTACGTGGCACAGGGCGGGCAGCTGCACCGCCACTTTCACGCAGTCGGACCCATCCAATGACTGCTGCCAAATGTGAATGCGTTTATTCAACAAGGGGATACCGATATGAAGTTTCGTGCAATTTTCGCCGCCGCCGCACTGATGGGTGCGGTCGCTCCGACCGTTTCGATCGCGCAGACCGCGCCGCAAAACGACGAGCTGTCCTATGCCAAGCTGACCCACTGCGCCGCATTCAACATGCTGCTCGGTCAGGTAATGAGTTCTGGTACCGACAAGGACAAACCTGAAAACAAGGCATCGGCGGAAACCTTTACCAATCAGGCTGCCGCACTGATCGTGGTCGCCACGGTTGTCAGCAAGAAGGACTCCAAGGTCGTCACGGACGATGTCTTTGCTCAAAATGGCGCCATGCTGAAGTCGCTTAGCGGGGCTGGCGCAGCGGAAAGCCTGGTCCGGGACAACCTGGAAACCTGCAACAACCTGGGCAAGGCAGCTTACGCCACCATCACCGAAAAGAAGTAATCGGCGCTCCGTCGATTTTGGCCCGGTCCGGATCCGCAAGGGTTCGGACCGGGGTTTCTATCAGTCCTGGAATTTTGCGTCGCGGGCGGCGGACAGCCAGGCTGGCAAAGCAGCTGCCAGCACGGGCGATGTCCGTTCAGGCAGAGCTGCGGCATCGAAAAAGCCAAGCTCTATCACTTCCCGGCCGTCACCGCGCGGGATACCCTGCGCCACCCCGGAAACCATGTGGACCCTGTTGACAGTGCCATAGAGGGCTTCTTCCGAAACGCCCACGATCCGCGCCTCCCGCAGGGTGCAGCCCGTTTCTTCCGACAGTTCACGAAGCGCGGCGGCGAGTGGATCTTCGCCCCGACCAATTCCGCCGCCCGGCAACATCCAGTTGCCGCTGCCATAAGAATGGCGGACCAGCAGAACCCGGCCCGAGGGATCGAACGCCAGTATCCGGCAGCCGTTCAACTCAACCTGGGCGATCCGCCACCACCGCCGCCGCACCGCATGCGCAACCCGCAGCGCCAGCCGGTGCAACGGCGCGGGGATCAGGTGAAACACGTCACGGGCTGGCGCGCTGCGGCCAGCAATCGCGCAACCGGAAGGTCATGCCCACCGGCCAGCGCATCTTCGAACAGCGCCTGCTTGGCAGCCCCGCGGATCACGAAAACCAGCGCATCGCTGGCAAGCAGCGCCGGCATCGTCAGGCTGAGCCGGGCAAACGGGGCTTCCGGCGGCAACGGGTCCGGCACCAGGCGGCGCAGCATCGCGGGGTCATCGACCCTGGGATCGGTGTTGGGAAACAACGAAGCGATATGCCCGTCCGTGCCCATGCCCAGCCAGGCCAGCGCGAAGCGCGGCGGTTGCAGGCCCTCGGCCAGCGCTACGACACGTGCGCCAAGCGGTTCCAGGGTGGCCCTGATCCGTCCGACATTGCTGGCCGGATGGCTTTCATCGACGATCCGGTCATCACCCGGCCAGACCGCAACCCGCCGCCAGTCAAGCCCAAGCGCGGCCAGCGCGGCCAGGATCGGGAACGGAGTCGAACCGCCCGGGATGGTAATTGCGATCTCCCCGGGCGCGGCAGCCAGCGCGGCGTTCAGTTTGCGGTGCAACCACTGCGCAATGTCGGCATCGCCGGCGTTCTCGATGATTTCAGGACGGGTCATGGTCCTGACAATAGCATTCCCGCGCCGTCGCGGGAACGCCGCCACAATCCTATGCGCCGCGATGCGTCACTGTAGCAGGGATGACAGAAACCAGATCCGCTGCTGAGCCTGATCGGTCCAGTCATCAACCGCGCCTTCGGTAGCATTGTCGCCCGCTGCGCCAGCCGCCTCCTTGACCTCGCGCAGCACGGTGACAAGCGTGCGGTTGTCTTGCGCCAGTTCCGCAATCATCTGTTCGGCAGAAAGCGCAGCATCGTCCTGATCCTTGATCCGGCTGTGCCCGGCGATCGCACCGATCGAAGTCAGGGTCTGGGCGCCGTTCTTGCGGACACGTTCGGCGATCAGGTCCGTCAGCGCAAAGATCTCGGCAGCCTGTTCGTCGAACAGAAGATGAAGATCACGAAATTGCGGGCCCCGAACATGCCAATGAAAGTTCTTGGTCTTCAGATAAAGCGCGAAACAATCGGCCAGAAGCCCGTTCAAGCTGTCGGTAAGGGCTTTGATCGTATTGTCAGTTTTGGTCGGTGCCATGTTTCAACCTTTCCGGCGTTGGTGGGAACATTGTAGCCTGCCCAGCCAACTGGTAAAACCGGATAAGGTTCCCACAGTGATCGGTCAGGCCGATTGACGCAGGAACACCACCAGTCCGGCCGCCAGCACCAGCAGCGCGATGCCCAGGGCGCGCCGGATTTTGGCGAGCGGCAGGTCGTGCATTTTCGCGCCTGCCGCCCAGCCGATAAACACGACTGCCATGCCGCCCAAGGCCCCGCCCAGCCCCGCCGCGCCCGGCAGCGCGCTGGCCATGATGATCCCAAAGATCAAAAATCGCGCCGCATCGGTGATTTGCATCGCCAGCAGAACGGCGGAAAACGCCCCCAGCGATTCGGTTGGTTCGGCCGCGCCCGGCTTTGGGCGCATCACGATCATTTCCAGCGCGGCCAGCCCCAGGGCAAGCACAGCCATCATTCGCCTGACCGGCAGTTCCAGCTTGGGCGCGAAGGAGGAGGCCAGCCAGATCGCGCCCAGCGCGGCCAGCGCCGCACAGACCAGGCCGATGATCAGCAGCGCCGGACGCTGTCCCTGGCGTGCGGCCAGTCCTGCAACCAGCAGCTGATCGCGCCCACCCGCGCCGACGAGGATTACGGCGATGAAAGCCATCAGAAATCCGACCATAAGCCCTGCTGCACTACCTGCGCCCCGCCGGTCAACCGTGCTGCGTCGCCGACTTGGCGCTTGTGCGATGGTGCAGGATGCTTAAGCACCCGATTAAGAACAGTGGAGGGCCCAGCGGTGGCAAGGAACTACACCACAATTGCGGTCGAACGACGCGGACAGGTTGAGTGGCTGACGCTTAACCGCCCGGACGCGCTCAACGCCATCAATCTCAAGATGGTGGAGGAACTGAACGACTATTTCGGCCACCTCTATCATGATGGCGCGGTCCGCGTGGTGGTAATGCGCGGCGCAGGCAAGGCGTTCTGCGCCGGGCTCGACATCAAGGAACATCATGACCGGGCCGAGGTGCCGTTCGGCGGGGGCTTCGGTTTTCAGGGCTATCTGGCTGACGTCTATATCAAGATGCGGCGCTGCCCCCAGCCCATCGTCTCGCTGCTGCACGGCGCGGCCTGCGGTGGCGGGTTTGCTTTCGCTCTCGCCAGCGACATTCGGCTGGCGGGGACAAGCGCGCGGATGAATTCCGCCTTCATCCGCATTGGCCTGTCATCGTGCGATATGGGCGTCAGTTATTTCCTGCCGCGACTGGTCGGCGGATCGATCGCTGCCGAGCTGATGCTGACCGGGCGGTTCCTCGACGCTGCGCGCGCGCACGCCATCGGCCTTGTCGCTGAAGTGGTTGCGGATGAAGCGCTGGAAGCTGCGGCCGAACCGTGGATCGACGATCTGCTGCACGCCTCTCCACTGGGTCTGCGTATGCCCAAAGAAGGGCTGGCGATGGCAATCGACGCCGCCGGCCTTGAAGCGGCCATGGCGATCGAGAACCGCAATCAGGTCATGGCTGCCCAAAGCCCAAACTTTGCCGAGGGCATGCGCGCCTTCCTGGAAAAACGCCGGCCGGATTACAGTCCTGAGTAAGCGGGAACAACTCGCCATCCAACCATTCAGGTCCGCATTATTATCAGAAATAAAGTAGTGGATTGCATTTCCTGAATGCCATAACCTGATCGAAACCGGGTCCAACAGTATCTCGACTTTCAATCGTCTTCGGGAGAAGCGCGATGCCCGGCATCCCACCGACACGCAAGCTGACGATCATTGCCAAAGACCCGGCGCTGCGCATCGGCGGCGCGGATGGACCGATGGCTTTGACGCAAGTCTCTATCCCGGCCGAAAAACTGGCCTTCGGCCCCACCGGGTATCGGATCAAAGTGGTCGATTACAATGCGAGCGAACGCAAGCTCTACAAAAGCGAAAAGCGTTATCAGGATGGCAAGGGTGCGCTGATCGATCCCTTCGCTACCGGGCCGGGTGAGTCCCTTACTGACCTGGCCTATCAAGCGCGGCTGCTGGGCGATCCCAACTTTCATGCCCAGAACGCCTACGCCATCGCGATGCGGACGCTGGGATTTTTCGAACGTGCGCTGGGTCGCCGCGTGGCGTGGAGCTTTGGCGGACATCAACTGCATATTGCTCCGCACGCGTTCGAGCAGGCCAATGCGTTCTATTCCGAACAGGACCGGGCGCTGATGTTCGGCTATTTTCGTGATGCCACCGGACAACCGGTATTCACCGCGCTGAGTCACGATATCGTCGCGCACGAAACCACCCATGCCATCCTCGATGGCCTGCGGACCCGTTTTACGGACCCGTCGGGGCCAGATCAGGGCGCCTTTCATGAAGGCTTTGCTGATATCGTCGCCTTGCTCTCGATTTTTTCGCTGGAACCTGTGGTGGCCGCCGCGATTGGCGAGGATGCGGCGTTCTGGCGCGATGGCACGCGCATCGCGCTGGTTTCCACCCGCAAGTTCAGCGCCGCGCGCATCCGCAAATCGATCCTGCTCGGCATTGCCAAACAGGTGGGGATGGCACTGGAAGGCGGCAAACGCGGCGCGCTGCGCAGCTCGGTTCAGATGAGTCCGGCGGACGCGCGCACCTTGCGCACCAGCAGCGATGAGCACAATCGGGGCGAAGTGCTGGTGGCAGCGATGATGAATGCCTTTGTCGAGATCTGGCTGGATCGGATCAGCCAGCTCGGCAAGTTCCAGCGCCAGTTCTACAACCTGGCCGCAGTGGTGGAAGAAGGGGCGAAGGTTGCGGGGCACCTGCTGAACATGGCGATCCGGGCGCTCGATTACTGCCCGCCAGTCGACATCGATTTCTCCCAGTACCTGGCAGCACTGCTTACCGCCGACCGCGAACTGGTCCCCGATGACGACCATGGCTACCGCCAGCGACTGCGCGCCGTCTTTGCCGATTTCGGAATCGGGCTCCCGCCTTGCGGCTGTGCCGAAGACGGGTGTTGGCAAAACTTTGCTCCGGTCACGCCGCTGGAATACGCGCGCTCAAACTTCGGACAGCTGACCCGCAGCAAGGATGAAATGTTCCGGTTCATCTGGGAAAACCGTGATGCTCTGAAAGTCAATTCGCGCGCCTATGTCGAAGTGCTGACGATTGACCCGGCGGCGCGGGTCGGCCCCGATGGCATTCTGCTTCACGAAACAATTTGCCAGTATTATCAGCGCGTGGACATCTTCGGGGCCGAATATACTACGCTGCTGGGCGGTGAACGTCCTGAGGGACTGGGCACGCGCGACCGGTTCACCGCTTATGGAGGCGGTGTGCTGGTGTTCGATCAGTACGGCCAGGTCAAATACCATATCGCCAATCCGCTGGACGACGCTCCGCGGCAGGCTGACCGGGCGCGCTATCTGATCGACACCGGCCAGCTCGGCCATGACCATGGCCCCAGCCGGATGCGGTTCGCACTGCATCATCTGGCGCGGCAGCAACGGGAGGAACTGCCATGACCGCGATCCCGACCAGCGCCACGCTGTTCGCTTATCAGGTCGGCTTTGGCGACTGCTTTCTGCTGCGATTGTCTTATGATGATGGCACCCGGCGGCACGTCCTGATTGACTTCGGCACCACCGGTCTCCCCAAGAATGCCCCGCGCGACCAGATGCAGCGGATCGCCCGCGATATCGAAGCAAAGTGCCGCGAGCCGGGCGGTAACGGGCTGAACGTCATCGTCGCAACCCATCGCCATCAAGACCATATCAGCGGCTTTTCCACCCGGGCTGACGGCACCGGAACCGGCGACATCATCGCCGGGCTGAATCCGGGGGTGGTGATTCAACCGTGGACCGAAGCGCCAGACGCCCCGGTAGATTGGGAGGGACCAGAAGGGTCAAAGCCCGGTCCGGCGTTTCGTCGTCATGTCCGGACCTTCAAGGCGATCGAGGCTACCGCGCGCGAAGCCCTGCGGTTTGTCGACAACGCCGAGAAGGCCAAAGCCATCTCGCCCGATCTGGCCGGGCGGCTGCGCTTCATTGGCGAGGACAACCTTTCCAACCTGTCGGCAGTGCGCAATCTGCAGCGCATGGGGCGGCGGCGGGAATATGTCTTCCATGGTTGCGCGCTGGACCTTTCCGACGAACTGCCCGGGGTGCAGGTCGATGTGCTGGGGCCACCGACGCTCCGTCAGACCGAAACGATTCGCCGCCAGGTCTCGCGCCAGAAGGACGAGTTCTGGCATCTTGCCGCGCGGCGGATGAGCTATGCCGCCGACATGGCTGCGAGCAAGCCGCTGTTTCCCGATGCCCCGGCATTCAGCGCAAAGCGGATGCCAATCGAGTATCGCTGGCTGCAGCACCGGATTGATGAGACCAACGCCGAGCTGGTGCTCAGCCTGGTGCGGGCGCTGGATGACGAGATGAACAACACCAGCGTGGTGCTGGTGATGCGCCTCGGCGGCCGCACGCTATTGTTTCCGGGCGACGCCCAGTGGGAGAATTGGGCCTATGCGCTGCAGTCCCCCCTCGCCGCATTGCTCGACGATGTCGACCTTTACAAGGTCGGCCATCATGGCAGCCTGAACGCCACGCCCAAATCGATGTGGAACCGGTTCCGCAAGAAGGGGCCGAAGTCAAAAGCGGATCGACTGACTTCGGTATTGTCGACCCGCAAGGGCAAGCATGGCCATGACGAAGACAATACCGAAGTTCCTCGTCGCACCCTGGTGAACGAACTGAAGGCCCAGTCCACCCTGCACGACACCGAAGCTCTTGGCCCGGCAGCGCTGTGTCAGGTCATCGAAATTACGCTGACCTAGGCGCAGACCAGCTTTGTATCATTGCAGCGGCGCATAAGGGCTTGAATCGATGATCAGGCCCACAACCTGCCCGCGGGCGTTGCGCGCTTCGACTGCCACCCAATTTTCTTCCGCCTCATAGCCGTGTTCGATCATCACTTCGGGCCCCAGCCCCGTCACATGGAAGGTGCCTCTGGCCGGTACGCAGCGTTGCTGGCGCAATGCCGCCTTCATCGCGGCGACTTGCCGTGCCACAGTCCCCGGCCGCTTACTTGGCTTTGGAATGGCGCGGACGGTCAGGCTGGCAGCCGCCATGGTGGGACAGACATAGGCGCGATAATATCCCTTGTCTGCCTGGCCGCTCAGTTTGATTTCGCCGGTGCGATTGTCGATCCCCATCGATTCGCCCAGCTTGTCGATCGCCGCCTGGGTGCCGGGCGATGCGGCGATCGCAGCGACCGGAACCGCGAACGCGGCGGCCAGCAAAGCACCGACAGCAATGATCCGATGCGGAAATTTCATAAGGCACAGCTCCCCGATAAAAACGATTGATGGCAGGTTCTTGGGTTTTTGTAGCCTATTAACACGGCGCAACCTGTACGCTGCCTGACTGGACAAGCGTTGCCGCCCGGCAGTTCAGCTTATCTTCATCCAGACGCGCAGACCGTGCCTGGCCATGACCACGCCTCACATCAGACTGGGCCGCGCGGCGCTCGCTGCGCTGGCTTGCGCAATCTCCGGATCGAGCCTTGCCGTGCCGGTTGCCGCGGCTGACCCGGTGCCCCGACCCCTGCCCTTACCACCCGGCGGGACACGCCTGAGCGAGAGCGACCGCCTCTCGCTTGATGCGGCCTCCGCAGCTTGCCGCAATGGCGACAAGGATAGCTTCGTTGCTGCCTTTGCCACCTCTGCTGCGGTTCGGCGCCGCTACAGCGCGCCCATCGTTGCCACTTCGCTTCGGCAGGTGACGCCGACCTACCGGGTGCTGCGCCAGGCGCGCGTGCCTGCCGCCAGCTATGGCGACTTTCCGATCCGGATGGTGGACCACTATTTCAAGCCCGCGAAGCCGGTCCGGCCCGGTGACAAAGATGAATACGTGCTGCTGGACATCAACCAGAGCCAGTCCAATCAGTTGTCGGTGGAATGGACCCGCGTCCACTTCGACGGGCGAACGGAAGGCGGCGATGATCTTGGTCGGGCCTTCATGCTCGACGGAAAACCCTATGTCAGCGGCGGCGTGCGGACCGATGGCCAGTTGCTGTTCGAACCCGCGGCGGGATGCTGGCGGTTGGTCAGCGATATCCGGCACAAGCACGGCGGCTGACAGGGAGACGCCGGCATGAACAAGGCCATTCGCAAACCATTGGCACTGATCGCCACGGCGCTGTGGGCGACGATGGCTCAGGCAAGCGGCACCATTCCGGCGCCGGAAGTCCAGCAGACATTGCCCAGCTTTCGCGCGTGCCTGGCGCAGCTCGACGCTGCCTACGCCGCTGACCGCAAGGCGATAACGCCGCGCAGCGTTGCCGCCGATGGCCGCACCAGCGAAGTCAGCCTGGAAACCCGGACCAAGGGCATCGCCCGGTCAGGCCGGAACCAGGCCCGCTACCATGGCCGCATCTGGTACGCGCATGGCCGCATCTCAACCGCCGACCCGCAGCAGCGCGAAGTCAGCCATAGCTGGCAAGAACGCGTGCTGGTCTGCGACGGGCGCAAGCTGACCCGAACAGGTGCGAGCGGCTATACGCTCAGCACATTCGAACCGGTCGGCAGGCAAGACACCCCGCCCGCACACTGACACGGACCACGCCGCCGCCCGGCGGTGCCGCTGCCGTTCATCTGCAATTCACGGAAACCGCGCTTGACTGCGCTCAGGGGCTTACCTGTCAGAAACTGAACGTCCAGCTGTGGCGGCACCTTGCGCCAGCGGCCCGGACCAAAAGGTCGGCGGCCCCGCCTGGGCATTTTGAGGATAGGCCGATGACTTTGTGGCGCTGGACAGCATTTCTTGCAATCGCCGTAGTCGGCATCATGCTGGGCTTCGGCGCGATCCCGGGCATGACGGCCTGCGGCGGTGACGACCCCATGTTCTTACTGGAGATGGTTCGATCACCGGCCGAGGTCGAAGCCCTGTTTCCGGACCATTGCCGTGACCTGCATATCGTTGCGCATCGCCAGGCGTTGTGGCTGGATATCGGGCTGTTCGTGTGGATCTACTCAGCGTTCCTGGCCTGCGGTGTGATAGCCGCCGGTCGGCATGGCGATCAGATGGCCAAGCGTTTGGTACTGGCTGGAATCGGCCTGATCGTCATTGCCGCCAGTGCCGACCAGATCGAGAACGCGCTGCTGCTGCGCATTCTTGACAGTCTACCGGGAAGCCAGTCGACGATTGATACCCTTTACCTTGCACCGCGGATCAAATTTTTCGCCCTGGGGATCGTTACGGCGCTGACCGGTCTGCTTCACATCCGGACAGCAGGGTGGCGCAAAATTGCGGCGGCCGTGGCCATCCTTGGCGGGCTGTGGTCGGCGATGGGCGTGGTGGTCAACCATAGCTGGGTGCTCATCGGCATGACGCTGGGCTGGGTTGCGCTGGCGATCATCGCCATGGTCAATTCGTTCGTCCCCGCGCCGTCATCCGGCGATATACCGGAGTCTGATCCGGCATGATCACCGCCTCGCCCGTTCGACGGGGTGTGGCAGTCCTTCCGTCAAACAAACCAGAAAGGCGATGCCGTGAATGCCATCACCGGAAATTTCCCATTTCTCAGCTTGCCCACCGCAATCGTGGTGGCCCGCATCGCCACGGCCGTCTTTTTCATGGCCCATGCCCTCGGGCGAATTTGGCTGGGCACCATCCCGCAGTTCGGCCAGTTCATGGAAGCACTCGGGTTTCCGGGCGGGGTCGCGATAGTCTGGCTGATCACCGCGAGCGAAATCGTGTGCGGATTACTGCTGATCCTGGGCAGATATGTGCGGCTGGCCGTAATCCCGCTGCTGGCCGTTGCGGTGGGGGGGATCGTCCTGATCCACGCAAGACTGGGCTGGTTCGTGGGTGAACATGGGACGGGCGGCAGCGAGTATAGCGTCGCCCTGATCGTATTGCTTCTAGTCATTGCGGCTGCTGACCGGGACGGGCAGGCGAGCAGGAGTTGATCCTGACGCGCGCAAGACCAGCGGCCCCATTGTGCCGCGCCAGCAATCCACGATTGGCCATCAGCCTTCCGCGAGACGTTTGAGAAAAGCCCGGATGCGCTTGGCATTGACCCCGAAATCGCTGCGCCCCACCCGGCTCACCGATCGCATGTCAACCTGGCTGCCATTGCCATCGGCTGTCGGGGCAATCCGGATCACGACATCGTCTTGGAAGCGAATGAATGAAACACTGGCGGTCGCCTCGACGTGGCCCCGCGAGGGATCGCTCGCGGCGATGCGCCAGCCTTCCGCCCTGGCCAGGCGCACTGCATCCGCCGTTACTTCGGCGACCGGCCTGGGGATCGTGATCGGGCGAAGATCGCCATAGGCCTGCGCATGAATCCGGCGCCAGTTCTCGACAGTCTCCACGCCGGCGAGATTGTCCTTGCGCAGCTGCAGGACTTCAAATCGTGGCGGATCGGCAAGATCGGTTGTAATATCATGGATCGCCGGCACTTCCCCGGCAACCAGCGGACGGCTGACCAGAAAGGCGACATAACCTGCCGAAAACAGGATTGCCACAACACCCCCCCTGCGCCCCGGAGATGCACTGCGACGACTCGCGATCAGGCCCGCAAGGCCGCTGACAAGGGCCAGCAGCGCGATCCCTCCGCCACCCAGAAAAGCAGAAAACCCAACGATCTTGTCCACGATGTCGTACCGCGCGAGGATCAGTCCGCCCGCTCCCACCAGCAGCGCGATGCCTGCAAGGACACGCGCCCATCGCGCAAGACGCGCGCCCCAACCGGCTTGACTGACCATGCTCCGCTCCCTTCAACCGTGATGCAGAAGGTCAGCAGCAATTTCCGTCCCGGTCAATCACCCGTGCCGACCATGATCCGACGTCGAAATCGGCATTGCGCGACGATTTGGCCTTCGCTGCGATTTCTGTGTACTCCGATACCCGCGATGCGCGATCGTGTCGTTTCTGTAGCCCGGTCCGACGCGTGGTAATCGCGGCGGCCTGGCCGGCAGCCACTGCAAGGAGCCGCAGGTGAAGCGTCCTGTTCTTTTCATGCTGATGGCCGCTGCGATAGTCGCCTGGTTTTTGCTCGACCTCGGCCAGTATTTGACGCTGGCAACGTTGAAGCAGCAACAGACTGCGATGGCGGCGATCTACAACAACGACCCGTTGCTGATCGCCGCGCTGTTCTTTGCGGCCTATGTCGCCCTGACCGCGCTTTCAGTGCCTGGTGCTGCCATCCTGACGCTGGCGGCAGGCGCCTTGTTTGGCCTGCTGGAGGGCACTCTGATCGTCTCGTTCGCATCCTCGATCGGCGCGACCCTGGCATTCCTCGCCTCACGCTACCTTCTGCGCGACACCGTCCAATCCCGGATCGGACAGCGGCTGCGCTCGGTCAACGAGGGCGTCGAACGCGATGGCGCCTTCTATCTGTTTTCGCTGCGGCTGGTTCCGGTGTTCCCCTTCTTTCTCGTCAATCTGGCAATGGGGCTAACACCGATCCGGACCTGGACCTATTACTGGGTCAGCCAGCTCGGCATGCTGCTGGGCACGGTGGTCTACGTTAACGCCGGCACCCAGCTGGCGCAGATCGATACCTTGTCCGATATCGCATCTCCTGGCCTGATTGCGTCGTTCGCCGTGCTGGGTCTGCTGCCGTGGATCGGCAAGTGGATCATGGCGAAGATCAAGCGGCGGCGGATTTACGCGCGCTGGCGAAGGCCAAAGCGGTTCGACCGCAATCTGGTGGTAATCGGGGCCGGAGCCGCAGGCCTGGTATCATCGTTGATCGGAGCAACGGTGAAGGCCCGGGTAACGCTGGTCGAAGCAGCGAAGATGGGCGGCGATTGCCTCAATTACGGCTGTGTGCCGTCAAAAGCGTTGATAAAGTCTGCTCGTATTGCCGACGCGATCCGTCATGCCGATCGGTATGGGCTGGAACGCGGCGATCCGAAGGTTAGCTTTCCAGCAGTAATGCAGCGGGTCCGCGATATCATCGCAGCCATCGAACCGCACGACAGCGTCGAGCGCTATACTGCCCTGGGGGTTGACGTCGTGCCGGGCCATGCCCGGATTGTTGACCCCTGGACGGTCGAGATCGCCCGGCATGATGGGACAACGCAGCGGCTGACCACCCGGTCTATCGTGATCGCCGCCGGGGCCGAACC
>JAFLDC010000149.1 GCA_017302775.1 Sphingomonadales bacterium | reverse complement strand
CCGCATGGTTTGGGCGTCCATGGCGTGGCTCGGTGCCGACCCGCCTGCTGCCGGTGGTGCAGCCGGCGCCGCCAGGGCCTTGCCCGCAGCAAGGTAAGGGGCCAGCAATGCTGCCCCAGTGATGCCCTGCAGGATAGTGCGACGATTGGTTGACATGGCGGTAACCTCCTCAGAAACCGGCACGAAGGGTGACGAACACGGAACGGGGCTGAACCGGCGTGACATAGGGGCCACCGAAATACTGGTAGGGTTCGAAAGCCTTGGAGCCGAGCAGGTTGACCGCCGATACGCCCACCATCACCGGCCCAAGATCATAGGAAACCTGGGCATCGACGAGCGCTGTGCCGCCAATCGACAGGGTGTTGGGCAAGGTCAGTTCGCGCCGCGAAACGGCCGTCAGCCCCGCCCCAAGCTCCAGCCCTTTCGCCGCACCGTTCAGGAAGCGGTAGCGCCCGGCGAGCCGCCCCGAGTGTTTGGGCACCGCACGCAACCGGTCACCGACCGGGATCGTTGTGTCTTTCGTGACTTTCGCATCGGTCAGGCCATAGTTGAACAGGATCGAGACGGCGGGCACCGGCTCATAGATCAGATCAAGTTCAACCCCCTGCGCGCGCTGTTCGCCGGCCTGGCTGTAGAAGAAGGTGTTGGGGATCGAGGTCAGCACGTTCTGGCGGGTGATCTGATAGACCGCGGCTGTGCCGGTCAGGCCCTTGACCGGCGCCTTGAACTTGAGTCCGCCTTCCCATGCCTGCGATGTTTCGGGTTTGGGCGTGATGCCATAGAACCCGCCCGCGACGACGCCTTGAAACCCTTCGGCATAGCCGGCAAACACCGAGACCCCGTCCCCCAGGCGGAAGGTTGCCCCCACGCGCGGGGTCACCTTGCTAAAGTGCTGGTCGGTTGCGGCAAAGCCGACATCGCTGCGCACATTGAGACTGGTCCAGCGCAGACCCACCGTGAGATCGAAGCGCTCACCAATGCTCACCTGATCCTGCGCAAACAGCGCAAAGCTCTTCAGCCGGTCGTTCTGGTCGAAGAAGAACGGCGGATTCTGACCGAATGACAGCGCGGGGAGAGGGTTCGCATAGTCGACCGTCGCCCACGCCGTGTTGAAATACATCGCACCGAAATAGCGGGTGGTGTCGTAGTCTGCGCCGAGCAGGAATGTCTGCTTTACTGGGCCCTCGCCAACACGTGCGGTCAGCGTGCCGGTCGCGAAAGTCTTCTTGCTCTCCGATGGAAGATAGGCGCTACCGAAGTTGTAGACCGTCCCGGCGATGCGGCCATAGGGGAATGTGCCCCACTCGTCGAAGCTGCTGATCGTGCGGTTGACCGAGACACTGGCCTCTACCCGGTCCGAAAAGCGATGCGTCAGCGTCGCCGTCACCGCCTTGTTCTCCACCGTCGTGCGCGGCATGTCGCGCGCGCCGGCGTAGACATCGCGGTCGATCAGTGCGGCGGGCTCCAGCAGCTCGATGGGAACGCCGGCATATTCGGTCTGTTTCAGCCTGTTGTAACGGCCGCGCACCACGAAAGTCGTGTCAGGCCCCAGCTTGACTAACAGGCTTGGGAACACGGCAATGCGGTCTGACGTCACGAAATCGATGAAGCTCCCTGCGCTCTCGGCCATGCCTGACAGGCGAAGCGCAGCGGTTTCGCCCAGCGGCAGATTGATGTCGGCATCGCCGCCCCAAGTATTGAAACTGCCGGCACGCAGGCCAACGTTGACCGACAGCCTCGCGGTCGACGGATCGCGCGAGACGAGATTGACAAGGCCAGAAAGTGGCGCACCGGTACCGCCGCCATAGAGCGTGGCTGTCGGCCCTTTCGCCACCTCGATCCGCTCGACCTGCACCAGCGTGGCGGGATCACCGACCCCTGCAGGCAACTGATAGGTCGGCATGCCATCGATGAAATAGTTGACCGAAAAGCCGCGCACCAGGGTTGGCTGCAGCACGGTCTGCGCCTGGCTGGTAGGCGCGACGCCCGAGACGTTGACCAGCGCGCCGGCAAGGTTTTGCAGGTCTTGATCCTGGATCAGCTGACGGGTGAGCGATTGCACCGACTGCGGCACTCTCTCGGCCGGCGTCGCTGTACGCGTGCCGGAAACGGTGGCCGGCACGTCATACCCGTCCCGTACGCCCGTCACGACGATCTCCGGGGTCCATCCCGAGGGCGATTGCTCCTCTTGCGCGAGGGCCGGAGACGTGACCGTCAGCGCGCTGGCCAATGCGATAATCGAAGTCTTCATGGTATTTCCTTGTTCAGTTCTCAATTGACCGCATGGCGGGCGGTGAAAGGCTTTCCGGCTGGCTGGTGCACACACAGGCTGACGTACCGACGCCGGTCTGGAAGACCGGCCGCGCCGGTGCACCGGCCAGGCCCGTTTCGAGCTGAAAAAGCTGGATTGCGACACAAACAGCGATGCCGGCCCATGCGGCGATCCGTACAAACCGCATGACGCGAAGTGTCCGCGGTGAAAGGGTCAACTGGGTCATGGCAAATTCCTGCGGGTCTGATTGAGCGTGGCCGACACGATCGCGGCCAGTTCCCGGCGCTCCTCCAGGCTCAGGCAGGTCCCGATTTCACGGGTTCGTCCCGCCTCGCCCAGGATCAGCCGCAGATCGGCCGGGCTACGCTCGACCTCCTTGAGGCGGAGCCGGGCACCATCCCAGTCAGTGGCTCGGCCACGCCGATCGCGGTGGCGGACTCGGTCACTCAGGAATTCGAGTGTTTCAGCCGCAGGCGTAGCGTTTCGATGACGGCGCATGGCCACGGTAAGGGCAGCAAATACGGCGGCGCAGAATAGCGGCACCGGCCAATAACCCCTTGCCAGCGCCATCAGCCCGATCACGGCGAATATTGTTGCGATCAGGGCAATGACACGCTTCTCGGCTGGCCCGAATGGCGCACGATTTTCTTCCATTCGCACGGCAACGTGGCTGTCTGCTTCAGCGAAGGTTTTCCGGTCCACCGCCTGCCAATCGGCCGGCGTTGCCCAGAGGCGCCGCTCAGGGCGGCGTAGCAGCTCATACATGTGTGATTTCTCCGGCACGGCCGGGGCGCGGATCGCGGATAAGCAATGACGCGCGGCCAGCCCGTCTGACAGGATGAAGTTAGTCTGTCAGATCAGTGCCGGGGGGCCGCGCAGCGGCGGCCGAAGATACACCAGCCGCGCCGGGCGCGGCGTGGCCATGGGCACCAGACCCAGGGCCAGAATAAAGAGCAGGGCGAGCGCCAGGAGGGCTGCATCTGCACCACCCAGGCTGACGAACGACAAGGCAGAGAACGCACAAGCGCCATCCGCCTTGCCCTGTTTTCCTTGCCCATCGATCGGCTGGCCATCGCCAGGAAGCACGATCTGCTGGGTAACATGTCCGCCTTGCGCATCGGCGCAGATTTCAATTGTCAGCACGCGTGTGCCGGTGCCGATCATATAGCCGGCAGGAACCAGCGCCTTGATACACAGCGCTGCCGCTATCACCAGTGCGGCGACCCAGCGATATCGTAGCAAAAAGGCGCGCAGCATCTGCATTGGTTTGCCGCTTATTGGAAACCGCTCCGCCTGTCACCCTGGTTTCGGCGCAGCGCTGCGCGCCAACGCCATCATCAAAAGCGCCCAAAAGGGCCTGCAGCGTCCAATAGTCGTTGTATCCTGCGAAGCAGTGATTCGTTGCTGATGCGGCAGTGGAATGGTGCTGCTGGGGAGGATTGAACTCCCGACCTCAGCCTTACCAAGGATGCGCTCTACCACTGAGCTACAGCAGCACACCATTCCGTAACGGCCCGGCGCGGCCAAAGCCGTGCGGGCAGGGGCGCGCTATTGGCGGTGGCCCCTTGCTTTGTCAAGCCGAACCCTGATAGCGCTGGCACATTGCCAATGCGTGAAGATCCTGCCCCCCTGACCCGCGAAGAGCGCCTTGCTGCAAAATTGCGCGAGAACCTGCGTCGGCGCAAGGAACAGGCGCGCGGCAAGGGCGGCGCGCAAGTCCTTCCCAAAGGCGATTCGACCAGCTAGGGGCCAACACTCCTGAAACAGGGAGCCTGATCGTGCCGCGCCTCATTCTTATCCGTCATGGCCAGAGCCAGTGGAACCTGGAAAACCGCTTTACCGGCTGGTGGGACGTCGATCTGACCGACAAGGGCGTGGCCGAGGCCTGCGCCGCCGGCGAACTGATGGCGGCAAAGAACGTGCTGCCAACCGTGGCCTTCACCAGCTTCCAGACGCGCGCGATCAAGACGCTGCACCTGGTGCTGGAAGGCATGAACCGGTTATGGATCCCTGAGACGAAGGACTGGCGCCTCAATGAACGGCACTATGGCGGGCTGACCGGCCTGGACAAGGCAGAGACCACTGCCCGGCACGGCGAAGAACAGGTCAAGATCTGGCGCCGCAGCTTTGATACGCCGCCGCCCGTGCTGGAAGACGGCGGCACCTTCGACCTCAAGGCGGATCCGCGCTACGCCGGTATCGCCATTCCCGCGACCGAGAGTTTGAAAGACACGATCGCCCGGGTTCTGCCCTATTATGAGGCGCATATCACCCCGGCGCTGCGCGCGGGCGAAGTCGTGATCATCGCCGCACACGGCAACAGCCTGCGCGCGCTGGTCAAACACTTGTCGGGCATATCCGATGCCGAGATCACCGGGTTGGAAATTCCCACCGGGCAGCCGATCGTCTACGAACTGGACGACGATCTGAACGCGCTGGAGCGTTATTACCTGTCGGAGCGGTAGGATGAGCGTAGTGACACCGTTGGTCGCGATCGTCATGGGCAGCCAGTCCGACTGGCCGACCATGCAACATGCTGCCGATGCGCTCGACAAGCTGGGTGTGGCCTGTGATGCGCAGATCGTTTCGGCACACCGCACCCCGCAGCGTCTCGTCGCCTTTGCCGAGGGAGCCGCGGCGGCGGGGTTCAAGGTGATCATTGCCGGGGCAGGCGGCGCCGCTCACCTGCCGGGCATGGTGGCGAGCATGACTCACCTGCCGGTACTGGGCGTGCCGGTTCAGTCACGCGCGCTATCGGGGCAGGACAGCCTGCTTTCGATCGTGCAAATGCCGGGTGGCATCCCGGTCGGCACTCTCGCCATTGGCGAGGCGGGGGCGGTGAACGCCGGTTTGCTGGCCGCGGCCATTCTTGCCACCAGCGATGCCGATCTGACGGAGCGGCTCAAAGCCTATCGCGCCGCGCAGACCGCGGCCGTGGCGGAACGGCCGCGCTGAACGGCATGATCACTCCCGGCGAAACCATCGGCATTCTGGGCGGCGGGCAATTGGGCCGGATGCTGGCCAAGGCGGCGGCGCAGCTGGGTTACCGCGTGCACATCTACTCGCCCGAAACCGAGGCGATCGCGGCCGATGTCTGCGCCCAGCACACCCGCGCCGCCTGGACCGATCGCGCTGCCCTTGCCGCCTTTGCGGCGGACTGCGCAGTGGTGACCTATGAGTTCGAAAACGTGCCGCTGTCCGCACTGGAAGCACTCGGGCCGGTTCCGCTGCGCCCCGGCGCGCGCGCGCTTGAAGTGGCGCAGGACCGGGTGAACGAAAAGGAATTCATCGAACAGCTGGGCGGCCGCGCCGCGCCGTGGCTGGCGATCGACACTGCCGAGGATCTGGAGGACGCGCTGGTCCGGATCGGATCGCCTGGCATCCTCAAAACTCGCCGCGACGGCTATGATGGCAAGGGCCAGTGGCGGATCAACTATGATCATGAGGCGGATGGCATCGCCTTGCCCGGCCAGCCGCTGATCTATGAAGGGCTGGTCCAGTTCAGCGCCGAATTCAGTGTCATCCTGGCGCGCGGCGAAGACGGAACGCTGGTTTTTTGGGATAGTGCGGAGAACGTGCACGAAGGCGGGATTCTGGCCCGCTCCACCGTTCCCGCCCGGCCCGATGTTCAAGCCCAGGTCGCGGACGCCCGCGCACTGGCCCGCAAAGTGGCAGACGGGCTGGGTTATGTCGGCGTGGCGGCATTCGAATTCTTCGCGACGAGGGACGGGCCGGTGTTCAACGAAATGGCGCCGCGCGTGCACAATTCGGGCCACTGGACCATCGAAGGGGCGATCACCAGCCAGTTCGAAAACCACATCCGTGCGATCTGCGGTCTGCCCCTGGGCGACACCCGGCTGGCGGCAACGCGCGTCGAAATGCGCAATGTGATCGGCGATGCAGCCGAAGACTGGGCCGCGATCCTGGGCGATCCCGCCAATCACCTGCACCTTTATGGCAAGGCCGCGGTCCGGCCGGGACGCAAGATGGGCCACGTCACCCGGTTGATCTTCTGAAATGGACCGGCCTGAGATCGTGCTGGTCGTTGCCGTTGCCGACAACGGGGTGATTGGCCAGGGCGGCGGGATGCCGTGGCACATTTCTGCCGACTTCCGCCGGCTCAAGGCGCTGACCATGGGCAAGCCGCTGGTAATGGGCCGCCGGACCTTCGATTCGCTGCCTGGCATTTTGCCCGGTCGGCGGCATATCGTGATTACCCGCGATGCCAACTGGGAAGCCGATGGGGCCGAGCGCGCCGGATCGCTGGCCGAAGCGCTGCGGCTGGCCAATGCGCCGCATATCGTAATTTTCGGCGGCGCACAGATTTACGCGGCGGCGCTGCCGCTGGCCGACCGGATCGAATTGACCGAAGTTCATGCTTCACCCGCCGGCGATACCGTATTTCCGGCGCTGGACAGGAATGCCTGGTCCGAAGCCTTTCGCGAACATCACGCCGCCGAAGGGCGCAACCCATCATTTGATTTCGTCACCTTGCTGCGTAAGGATCGGCACGAACGGGCGGAGTAGAGGGGGCATAACGGCAA
>JAFLDC010000148.1 GCA_017302775.1 Sphingomonadales bacterium | reverse complement strand
CGGAGGATCGTCTCGATCTCTTTGGGCGCGAGCAATCCGGCGCGCGCCGCTTCGCTTGCCAGAGCGTCGGGAAGGGTGATTTGCACGGTTGTCATGCTGCGTCCCTTAGCTGAATTTCGCCTCCGGCGCTATCCATATTGGAATCGCTCGGAACCTTGCCGAGATAGTTCGCCCACTCTGCCATCAACTTGCGACGCTTCTCGAAGAAATCGGTGCGCCGGTAGGCGGCTTCTACCTTGTTGGGGAGTTTGTGCGCCAGCGCCTTGTCCACGACTTCCTTGGGGAAGTCGGTCGTCTCCGCCGCCCGATCAGTGAACGAGGATCGGAAGCCGTGAACGACGGCGTTGGCGATGCCATCATCGCGCAAAATCTTGTTCATCGTCACATCGCTGATCGGCTTTTCGCCGTCTCTGGAGAAAATCAGGCCAGTGTCGCTGGTCCGGTGTTCCCACAGTTTGTGCAGCAATTCCACCGCCGGAGCCGACAACGGCACAACATGGGTTTCGCGCATCTTCATCCGCTCAGCCGGAATCGTCCAGACGGCATTATCGAGGTCGAACTCCGTCCACACTGCAAAGCGCGTCTCATTCGACCGGACGGCATTGTAGATGGTGAAGCGCAGAGCGTTGCGCCCGATAGTCGGCGCTGCCTTTGCCAGCTTCTGCATGAAGGCCGGAACCTCAGCATAGGGCATGGCCTCCATGTGGCCGCGTTTGTCGTTCTGGCGCGGGAGCCCTTTGCGGACAGAACGCAGCGAGACTTCTTCGGGCAGCCAGCCCTTGATGTGCGCGAAGTCCAGCACCACACCAATGCGTTGCAGCAAACGCCTCGCGGATTCAGGAATCTGGAGCCAGATCGGCGAAAGCGCCGCGACCACGCAGGCGCTGTCCACCTGATCGACCGGCTTCTTCCCGATGCGGGGGAAGATGTGCAGCTCGAAGCCGGAAAGCCAGCGGGCATAATGGCCGCTGTTCCATCCTTCCCCCAAAGCTGCATGGCAGGCACGGGCTGCGGCCTCGAAGTTTGGGACGATGATGCGCGCCTTCCGCCGCTCCGCGATGGGATCAGCGCCTTCACGAACCTTTCGGCGCAAGGTCATGGCGGCCTCGCGGGCTTCGGCAAGTGGGACATCCAGAGCGGAACCCAGGCCATAATCGCGCCGCCGACCGTTGCGTTGCATCCGCAGCACCCAGTTCCGCGCGCCGCTCGGTTTGACCACCAAGCATAAGCCCCGGCCATCGACATGGCGACCGGGCTTCGCATTCTTCACTTTCAATGTTGTCAGCGGCATCAGGTTCGAGTCCCTATGTGGGAACCAAACCCCGTTTTCAGGGGCTAAATCGATCCCACTTTCGATCCCACATTTCGATGTGGTTTCAGGCAAATCAAGGCGACCGACCACGAACACACTACAAGAGAAACCCTTGATTTTACAGCGGCCTTAGGAACGCCTTGAACGTGCCTGACACGAATATTATAGCGACTCCTCCGCTACCACTTCACACGACCTGGCGAATGCAGCTTTGGCTGGCCCGGGCGCGCAGCATTTCCGTGCGGCGGACCTTTCCCGTTTCAGCCTGGTGTGGCCGGCTTCTTGCGAAATACAAAACAATCTAGCCCCTCCTGATGCTTCAGGCGGTTATCAGGACCGTAAACTGGCCCAGGGTGCGGCGGGACCGACGGCAAGGAGACAAGTTCATACCGGCATGCCAATGGCAAATCGCGAAAGTCAAAATTGCTGCCCCAGATGAACAACAAGCCCCCGTCACGCAGGCAACCATCCAGCGCCGCGACCATTCGTGCGAAGCTGGAAAAAGGCAGAATCTCCTCACAATCTGCAGGTATTATCGCGTCCAGTTCGCCGTGACGCAAAACGGACAGGCAGAAGATGGCGTCAAACTGCCTACAAGGAACGGGAGCAGTTGCGCCAACCTGAAACGTCACCCGATCCAACCCCGCCTCGACGGCGCGGCGTCTGGCTTTGGCAATGCTGCGGGCATTGATATCAATTGCGGTGATCGTCGCGCTGGGGATGTAATGGGCCAGCGTCAGTGGTTCCTCACCCGTGGAGCAACCATAAGACAACAGGCTGGGGCTGGGCCGACCAGCCAGCTCCTGCCGAGCGAAGGCGAACAGCGCCGGATGGCGATCAAATGCGGTAACCGGCCACGGCTGCAAGAGGTGAGGGCCCATGTCCTTCCGCAACCGATAAATTGCCCGTTCAGACGGGCTGACGTGCTGTCGCAGCCAGCCGGCGAGTGTTTGCAGACGCGGCCACTTGGCTAAACGACCGGTCCGCCGACGCCTTACCGTTATCGGCATGATGGCGACCGATCGAGGCAGGCTGGCGGAGCGACATTCAGCCGGGTGAGTTCTTGCTCCATCTGGGCGGCGCGCTGGCTAGCGCTGCGGTGTGGTTTGCTGCCTGGTACCATCGGATCAAAGCGAAGCCCCTCATGACGCATGAAACGCGGAGCAATAGCGGGGTCCCACCCAGCTGCGGCCAGTAGCTGAAGGCTGAACAGATCCGCTTCATCCTCCGCGCGGCGGGCGAGAGCGGCGCGGGCTTGCCTGTTTTTTGCGGTTGCTGGCAGTCGTTCCAGCTCGGCCAATTGGTCGCGATGCCGCAGGATCGTATGCGCCAGCTCATGAGCGAGGGCGACCGCAAGGCCGTCATCATCGATTCGTTCCGCAAAAGCCTGGCCCACCTGGATGATGTGACCGTCAGACCGGGCAACGACCGTTTTCCCTGCAACCACTTCAAGGCGGCTGCGGCACGCCGGAACCGGCATCACGACAACTGGAATATACGTATTGCCACGACGAATCAGAAGCCGGATTGGTGCG
This sequence comes from Sphingomonadales bacterium, assembly GCA_017302775.1. Next base: position 3,897 of record JAFLDC010000148.1, on the reverse strand, counting down.
TCGGGAGGCAGTACGACCAACTGCCTTTCCACCTTGTCCCGCAGGTAGGTAGCGCCCGTCGACGCGGTGGCTTCCGCAGCCACCGGTACGTCATTCACCGCTTCGATCCCATCGCCTGGCTGAATGCCCGCGTGTGCGGCGGGTGACGCCTCGACAATGCCGAGAACGCTCACGACACTCGGCGTGGGCACTATCGCCAATACTGCAGGCTGTGCCGCTGCGCTGTACTGACCAAGGGAATGAAGCAGCAGGCCCGTGGCTGGCATTTGAGCCGGGCATCTGTCCGCGTTTCTTGTGAACAGTCTGAACGCAACTGTTGCGACCCGCAGGTCAGTAGCCCGCAATTGCTCGACCGTTGCGCGAATCGAATCGGCCAGGAGGGCACCGGGGAATGCGGCCGGGATGAGTATTGCCAGTAAAACGATCACACGCTTGATCATCGGTCATATCTAGCTGCCCGGCAGCTGGTGTCCATAAGCTCGATTCATCGTAGTTTATGCAGTATCCGACGATGCTTTCCGTGGGGCTAGCCGGGAATGTTAAGGGAATCTAAACCCTCAGACCTGTTAGAAAAAATGTGAAAGAGGCTCACTCCGTTAATTGCATTGTCAGAAAAGTGCTGTTAGAGGGGCCATGGAATTCAAGAGTGCAAGTAGGAGCTTCGGCTAATGACAATGACTAAGAAATTGATGGCTGCGGCCGCTGCTTTCGCCCTGACCGCTTCGCCGGTTCTGGCGCAGAGCAACGCTGCTCCGGTACGTGAAGCTGCCCCGGTCGGTCAGTCGAACGAACTGTTTGGTGACGAAGATGGTGGCGGCTGGCTGCTGTTCGTGTTGCTCGGTGCAGCCGCAGTGATCGGCTTCATCCTGATCCTCGACGATCCGGCAAGCCCCTGAGTAGGGACCGCGGCTTTCGCTTCTCATATGACGCGAGCCTGAGGTTAAGAGCTTTGAGGGGCCAAAATCATTTGATTTTGGCCCCTCTCTCTTTGGCCGTTTAGGTGCCTACGACGTTCCCCTACAAATGCGGTTTATCTCGGTTTCCGCTCAGTTCGTTTCATAGCCGAATGTTTTTAGGTTGTTGGCGCATCTGCGTATCGGAAGAATGCGCAAGGTTTTCCGTAATTTAGAGCAACTCGGGCAAAACGTGCCTCACAAAGGTCTAGTGAGACGGTTGTCTTTGGTCAGTCCGTCCATCACCGGCGTGACCATGTCACACACATAAGCTACCGATTTAAGCGCCGGTCTTGCGATGGCTGCTTGGGCGGCATTCCGTAGCCGATGGCGGCTTTAGGCCGTGCCTGAGCAGCCGAACCTGAATGTCCACTTCTACAAGGGGCTATGTCTTCGTGTTCGGCTATCGCCTCCAGAATTAAGCATCGAGCAGGCGACGGGTGCGTTCGTCACTGGCGTCGTGTTGCTCGCGCCTGAGCTGCCGTTCTGCAGCTTGAGGTGCGCGATTCACCGTTTAGATTGCACTCCCTCGGGCATGGGTCTGCGTGAGCTTTGCCTCATCTGCGCTCTAGAGCGCCGACGTCAACAGCACCTTGAGCGCTTCGACACCGTCCAGGAAGTGCTAAACGGCGGCTTCCTTAGGCAGACAGAATCAGTATCTGCCTGCCGCCGCAAAGACAAAATGAACGCCAGCTGCGATCATCCCGCGCTTGCCGGATGCCAGAAATACTGTGGGTTACGCCGGTCAATCCGGTAAAGCAATCAAGCCAGTTGGAGCTCGTCAGTGACACTATCCCGTCGTTCGCTGATAGGCCTTACAAACCGGCCCTTCTCGAGCCGCTCGGCGTAGAGCGACATGCCGATGTCATCATGCCAGATGATCTTGACCAAGTAGCCGACACGATTCCGAAAACGAACAGTTCCCGTCATGCGGAGAGGACTTCAGACCCTGTTGAACCATCAGCGCGAACTCTGCGTCATCGATGTGACCCATAGCAATTTACACCCGTGCCGGTGATAATGCGACAAAATGCTCACCTGCTTTTGATCAACGATCTTCGCGGCCTGCCAGCCAGATTGAATCAGCCGCCGCCTTCGGCAATTACTGTCTAGGCGAATCGCGTGGCTGGCAAATCGGGAGGGGCGATTCGCCGTAACCTTTGCGAAACTTGCGAAGCTAAGTGTAGATCAGCCCTATCGAGACATCATGCCGTCGACAGACCTCGGCGACACACGCACTCAGCGAAAATGTTTCAGCTAAGATCTGCAGTCGTTCCGCATCACTCCACCGTCGGCGCCACTCCAGCGCAGAAACACTGTGATCTGACCCATCGATCGCTCCCAAACGCACTCACAGGAGCAAGCCTACGATCGCTCGTTCTATCGACTGACAAGGCGGCACCTGCCCGACGGCTGGCCTAACCAGCGGCAAGATGTCCGGATCAAATCTGATCCGCAAAGCGATTCGCCATCGATTCAGTTCGCTTGCATCCGCCTTAGATTTTCATCAGGACTTCGCGCCGACCCGCGCCCGAATTGTCTACCGCCAGGGCGCCTCGGGCATCAGGTTGGCGTTGGGCCATAACACAGCACAATGCGATGACTGCACTGACAGCGGCGGTGCGCAAAGGATAGTCGACAAGACTGTGAAGGAGCACCATCGTGATCGCCAGCGTTGCAGCCAGCGCCAGAGGGTTTTCAGATCGCTTTCCATTCCAATGGCCCCAGGAAACCTTAACCAGCCACGTTAGAAACAGCGCAATGAGGATTACACCGAACAGACCCGTTTCGATAATCAGTTCAAGTCCATCATTGTGGGCGTGGTTTACGTAGGTAGTTCCGACCTTGGCAGCATCTTCAAACCACGGGTAGATATCACGGAAAGTACCGATACCCGACCCGAACGGAGCGAATGTCGCGAGCATTGCAGTGCCGTTAGTCAAGAATTCGCCGCGGCTTATCCCAGCGGTCCCTGATTTGTTCATCAAGTCATTCGCGGCAAGACCGGATGCAAGCAACCAAACGATGCCGATTGCGATCACAAGTCCGAATCCGGCGGTCATCACCCAGTTTATCCTGATTTCCGGGCGAGCGATCAGGACAATTCCGGCAATGGAGGGTATCAGTAGCAGCTGGCAAGCAAGCGAAGCTGACAATACGATCCCCACTACAAACGGTGCCAGCAAACCAATCAGGGCGTATCGCCGTACGATGGACGGCTGCCGATGCTGGCCGAGAGGTTTGTCGTGCAACCACTGACCGGCGACCAAAATCATCGTTACAAGCAGGAAACTGCCGAGATGATTACTGTTGGCGAACATTCCCACGCCGTTGCCGCGGTTTGTGATGTCGTAAAAGTAGCCAGTGCCGCCGAGCGCCTGGACGCCAGCCATCAAGACTGAAAAGTAAGCCAAGACCGCCAGCGCCCAGACGAATTGACGGGTCGACGGTGCATCTGACCGACGTCCGGCTATGAAGAGCGCCAGCGCCGGAATCCACCAAATCAGACTTTGCAAACTACCCCATGGGTCCAGCGAATAGGTCAGCCAAGGTCGCGCCGAACCGGCCAAATCGTAGCCTTGGGCAATTACATCGCGGCCCGGCATCTTCGACCACAAACCCGGTGGCAAAGGCAAAAATTGCAGAGCTGCAACAAAGGAGAATGTTATTAGGAAGGGCTTCAGTCCGAAGCTTGGATTGTGTGCGGGCCCAACGCTCCACAGCGACCATGCAATCAGTCCTGAGCCAGCGAGTTGCAAGACCATATTGCCAGGGTAGCCAGCCGCGCTGGCTCCGCCGAGCAGAAGGACTGCGATCAAGTACCCAAGTAATACCCACTGACGGGCAGTTTTTATCATTTCCCGGCTCCACCAGCTGATATGTCAACGCGTTGGATGATAAGCTGGGTCTGACCGCGTTGGTCGCTAGCTGATCCGACCACCGC
>JAFLDC010000147.1 GCA_017302775.1 Sphingomonadales bacterium | reverse complement strand
TAGCCGACCAGATAGTCGCAGTGATCCTGTAGGTCAGCCCCGACCGCCGCCTTGTCATGGAGGGTGGCGATCCCGTGTTCCTGCAGATGATCGCCGGGGCCGATCCCCGACAGCATCAGTATCTGCGGGCTGCCGAACGCCCCGGCCGACAGCACCACGCCGCCGCGTGCGCGCAGGATCTCGCGGTGGTTGCCGCGTCGGATCACCACCCCGCTCGCCCGCCCGTTTTCGATGACGATGCGCTCAACCAGCGCGTCGGTACGTACACTCAGATTGGGTTTGCCGGCCAGCGGATCGATAAACGCCCGCGCCGCTGACCAGCGTTCCCCGTTGTACTGGGTAACCTGATAGAGCCCAAACCCGTCCTGCCGCGGGCCGTTGAAATCTTCATTGAGCGGAAACTGTAACTGCGCGGCAGCATCGACGAAGGCTTGGCCGACCGGGCTCGGCGCGACCTGATCACTGACATGCAGCGGTCCGCCAGTACCGTGCCAGCTATCGGCGCCCCGGGCGTTGTCCTCTTGCCGGCGGAACACCGGCAAGACATCGTCCCAGCTCCACCCCGTGCAACCCAGTGCGGCCCAATTGTCATAATCCCACGGATTCCCACGGATATAGACCATGCCGTTGATCGCGCTGGATCCGCCCATGCCGCGCCCGCGCGGCTGATAACCGATCCGCCCGCCGAGACCGGCCATGGGTTCGGTATCATAAGCCCAGTTGCTGCGTTTTGGCATCAGTGCCAGCAGGCCGGGAGTGCGCACGAACATATGTTTGTTCTGTCCGCCTGCTTCCAGGACGCAGACCGATCGGCGACCATCCTCGGCAAGTCGGCCCGCAGCGGCGCTTCCGGCACTGCCACCGCCGATTACGATTACGTCAAATTCGTCCATGATCGCCACTCCTCGCTGTGCGAGTTAATCAATCGATTAAGCGGCTGCAACGCTATTCGCTGGAAACTGCCTGATCCCGCGCCAGCCAGCGTTCGCGGATCATATCGGAGGTGTCGCGGCTGCCGTCGTGGGTCCAGCCTGGCGGTCGCCATAAATACCCCAGCTTGCTGCCCCATGGGGCGTTCCAGGCATCGCGCGCAATGCCGGCCCATTCATGGAATGCGATCCACAACAGGTTAAAGCTGCCGAGTTGCTTGACAATCCCGTAGTGGACGGGGTGAGCCTCCACCTCGGGCTGGAATGTGCCGAACAGTCGATCCCAAACGATGAATACGCCCGCGTAATTGCGATCGAGATAGAGCGGATTGGTGGCGTGGTGAACGCGGTGGTGACTGGGCGTGTTGAAGACCGCTTCGAACCAGCGCGGGCATTTTCGGATCGCCTCGGTATGAAACCAGAACTGGTAGATCAGGTTCAGTCCGGCGCAGAACGCGATCATAGCGGGATCAAACCCAATCAGAACGAGCGGCGCGCGGAACAGAAAGCCCAGCGCAATGGTACCCGTCCAGGTTTGCCGCAGCGCGGTCGACAGGTTGTAGTGCTGGCTGGAGTGGTGATTGACGTGGCTGGCCCACATCCAGCGGATTCGATGCGCAGCCCGATGAAACCAGTAATAGGCCATATCATCAAGGACGAAACAAAGTCCCCAAGCCCACCACGCCCAGCCGATGTCGAACAGACGGAACTGATGGACCCACCAGTAGAGCAGGCCGATCAAGCCGCCAGTCAGTGCTCCGATCACCGTACTGCCTAGCCCCATCGCCAGGGAAGCCAGCGTATCGCGTGGTTCATAACTGTTGGGAGACTTCCGTGCCGCCCAGATCATCTCGATCAGGACGAGCAGAATAAATGCCGGAACCGCGTAAGTCACCGGATCGAACCCTGGTTTCATGGCAAGCGGCCTTCAAGACGGCGAAAACTGCTGGCCCAGACCTGCGCCTGATCGCCCAAATCCAGGGTGACGCTGCCGAAAGCAGTTTCCCCGGTTCCAATCGTCAGGAAGTTGCGGTCGAGCCGTGCGAAGGCATGGTTATCCAGCAGGCGTGCCGCAAAATGTGCGCCGTGGCGGCGCAGCAGCATCACCCTGCCATTGCCATCACGCAGCAGCGCCCCGGTCCGTGCCCGATCCAGCGTCAAACTTGCTGCTTCGAAATCGCTCACCGCTGCATTGGCCAATTGTCTGGCATGGCTTTCATCCCGCAAACGTACATCTTGTCCGAGGCCCATCCACCTGGCCGCACCTGCCAACGCCAAAATCGCCGCCAGCGATGCCGCGAACTGAACCAATAAAGGTAGCACGGCCTGCGTTCAGTCTTGCCTGGCAGCCAGCACATCAAGCATCGCCCGGATCGGGGCGAGATCGTAGCCGGCCTGGCGGGCCATTGTTGTCAGTTCTTCAGGGTCAGCGCCCGATGATGCTTCGGCCAGCGCCCAGAGCAGCGTGGAGCGGGTGCCTGACCGGCAATAGGCGAGGACCGATGCATCGGTCGCGGCCAGCGCTGCCATCATCGCCTTGACCTGCCCTTCGGAAAATCCAGCATGCGTGACTGGAATGGCGACGTAGCTGATACCGGCGGCGTGCGCTGCTGCTTCGATCGCAGCGCCGGGCGTCTGATCGTCGCTTTCCTGCTCGGGCCGGTTGTTAATGATCAGCCCGATGCCCATGGCAGCAGCTTCTGCCACTTCCGCCAATCCTATCTGCGGACTGGCAAAGATGCGATCATTCAGCTGGCGGAACATGGGCAAATCTCCTCGCGGCCGCTCTGCCAAGGCGTTTGGGTGCTGGCAAGTACGGCGCTGGGCTTGCCAGCGCGATTTGGTTCAACGCGGGCTAACAGTCCCGCTTCTGTTGGCAGAAATGTCACACTTGGGCCAGCCCGGCGCAGCGCTCTGCGGCAGCGGAAGGAATCCGTTCGCCATTGTGGATAAATTGCGATATGCCTGAAAATGCAGAGTAGGGACCGGCGCGGTGCCATGCCCTGTCGTCCGGTGCGATTCGTCCGCGCCGCCGGGCGGTATTGCTAGGGGCGAAGCGAAGGTACGAAGAGGTTTATGGGTTTTGATAGAGGGCGTCGCGGCCGTGGACGCGACAAGCGGGATGGTTTCGGGGAGGATTCGTTCGATCCATTCGCTGGTGGTGGCGGCGGCGACCGTTTCGGGGGCGGCGACCGGTTTGGTGGTGGCGGTCAGCGTGGCGGCGGCTACGGCGGTGACCGTGGCGGCTTTGGCGGTGGCGGCGGCTATGGCGGTGGTCGTAGTGGCGGCGGCTTCGGTGGCGGCCGCGGCGGCGGCGGCGGAATGCCCGCCCAGGTCGTCGGCGAAGGTTCGGGTACGGTAAAGTTTTTCAATTCTGCCAAAGGCTTCGGGTTCATTCAGCAGGATCAGGGCGGAGAAGATGTTTTCGTCCATATCAGCGCGGTTGAACGCGCCGGGCTTGAAGGCCTCGCGGAAGGTCAGCAGCTGAAGTTTCAGCTGGTTGATCGCGGCGGTAAGGTTTCTGCCAGCGAGCTCGAAGTGGTGGGCGATGTCATCGCAGTCGAAAAGCGCCAGGAAGCTCCGCAGCGTCAGCTGACGGGTGAACGCGCGACGGGAACGGTCAAGTTCTTTAATTCGATGAAGGGCTTCGGTTTCATCACGCGTGATGACGGCCAGCCTGATGCATTTGTGCACATCAGCGCGGTCGAGCGGTCGGGTATGTCGGGCCTTAACGAAGGCGATCGGCTTGAATTCGACATTGAGGTCGATCGACGAGGCAAGTACTCGGCGGTCAACCTGGTGCCGCGTCAGGATTGATCCGGTCCGCAGTAGCTTCGGGATTGCCCCGCAGCTTGCGAAAGCCTAAATACGCGCAAATGGCGGTCCTTTCCGGGGCCGCCATTTGTCGTTTGCGATTTCCAGCATTTTCTTATTGAAGCGAAGGAAGCATTCCATGTCGATTACCCCGCTCATGCCAGTCTATCCCCGCTGCGGCTTCCGGCCGGTGCGTGGCGACCACTGCCATCTGATCGGGGAGGATGGCCGTCGATACCTGGATTTCGCCGCTGGCATCGCGGTCAACCTTCTGGGCCATTCGCATCAGGGCCTGATCGGGGCCATTCAGCAGCAGGCCGCAACCCTGATGCACGTATCCAATCTGTATGGCAGCCCCCAGGGGGAAAAGCTGGCGCAGCGCCTGGTTGACCTGACATTTGCCGATACGGTCTTTTTCACCAACTCGGGCGCCGAAGCGGTCGAATGCGCGATCAAAACGGTGCGAGCCTACCATCAGCACGTTGGCGATGATCACAAGTTTGAGATCATTACCTTCCGCAATGCCTTTCACGGCCGGACGATGGCGACGATCAGTGCTTCCAACCAGGAAAAGATGCACAAAGGCTTCCTGCCGCTGTTGCCGGGGTTCCAGTATGTCGATTTCGACGATCTGGAAGGCGCAAAGGCGGCTATCGGACCAAATACGGCAGGGTTCCTCGTTGAACCGGTTCAGGGTGAGGGCGGCATCCGCCCCGCGTCGCAGGAATTTATGCAAGGCCTGCGTGCGCTGGCCGATCAGCATGGCCTGCTGCTCGCCCTCGATGAGGTTCAGTGCGGGGTCGCCCGTACGGGTACTCTGTACGCTTATGAGCAATACGGGATCGTGCCTGATGTGGTCGCGACCGCCAAGGGGCTCGGCGGCGGGTTCCCGATCGGCGCCTGCCTCGCCACCGAACAGGCTGCGCGCGGCATGGTGATCGGCGCGCATGGCTCCACCTATGGCGGCAACCCCTTGGCTATGGCTGCCGGCGAAGCCGTGCTTGATGCAGTGGGTAACGATGAATTTCTCGCCGGGGTTCGAGCCAAGGCGGAGCGCCTGCGCGGCCGGCTGGAACAGTTCATCGGCAACTACCCGGAGCTGTTCGAAAGCGTGCGGGGGATGGGGTTGATGCTGGGCATCAAGCTCAAGAGTGAACCCCGCGGGCTGGTCGCGCATTTGCGGGACAATCATCAACTGCTGACGGTGGCGGCGGGTGACAACACCTTGCGGCTCGTCCCGCCGCTGGTGATTGATGACAGTCACATTGATGAGTTCTTTGAGAAGCTCTCCGCCGGTGCGGCGAGTTACGCCACGGAGCCTGCGGACTGATGACCAGAAACTTCATTGAGCTGTCCGACGCTGGCGGAAATGCCATTGCGGCGATGATTAACGACGCGATTGAGCGCAAGGGCTATCGCGCCGGCGTGCCAAAGGGCGCGCCGGATGGCGATGCTCCACTGGCCGGGCATGTCCTGGCGATGGTGTTCGAAAAGAACTCTACCCGTACCCGTGTTTCGTTTGACATCGCGATGCGTCAATTGGGCGGGTCGGCGATCACGCTGGATGCCGGCAGCACGCAGCTCGGCAGGGGGGAGGCCATTGCCGACACGGCGCGGGTGCTCAGCCGGATGTGCGACGCGATCATGATCCGGACCGATGACCACTCCAAGATTGAGGAGATGGCTGCTCATGCCAGCGTGCCGGTCATCAACGGCCTGACTGACCGGTCGCACCCATGCCAGATCGTCGCAGACCTGCAGACCATCGTCGAGCGCGGAAAGTCTCTGCCGGGATTGGAAGTGGCTTGGCTGGGCGATGGCAACAACGTGCTCAATTCTGTTATCGAAGCGGCTGGGCTGATGAAGTTCAACGTTCGCTATGGCGTGCCGCAGGGCTATGAACCCGATCCGGCATACATCGCGGCGGCCGAAGCTGCAGGCGCGCGAATCACGCTGCACCGCGATGCTGCTGAGGCGGCGGCAGGCGCGGATGTGGTGATCACCGATACCTGGGTATCAATGGGACAGGCCCATGCCCACAACAAATTGGCCGCTATGGCGCCATTCCAGGTCGATGATCGGCTGATGGCGGTCGCAAATGCGGGCGCAATGTTTCTTCATTGCCTTCCGGCGCATCGCGGTGAAGAAGTGGCTGATACGGTGATCGATGGGCCGCAGTCCGCAGTATGGGACGAAGCAGAAAATCGGATTCACGCACAGAAATCCATTCTGCGCTGGGTCTTTGGCCAGTTGTGAGCATCGTGAATCAAATACCGGCCGGCGAAACCGGGTATGATCGGGTTCTGGCCTGTACGCTGCCGGCAAGCGGTGCGCGCGGACGGGCGGTCCGGCTTGGCCCGGTACTGCACACGATTCTGGCCGCGCACGACTACCCTGTCCCGATCAAGCACCTGCTGGCGGAAGCGCTGGTGCTCACCGCGCTGATCGGTTCGCTGCTCAAGGACGGAGAAGGGCAGCTAACCATGCAGGCCCAGACCAAGGGTGGTGTGGTAGATCTGCTGGTATGTGATTACCGCGGCGGCGAGCTGCGGGGCTACGTCCGGCACGATGCCGAGCGCTTTGCCATGTTGGGGGCAAACCCTTCGCTGTTCGGGTTGTTTGGCCAAGATGGATACCTTGCCATCACCTTTGATCTGGCAAGCACCGGGCAACGTTACCAGGGAATCGTGCCGCTTGAAGGCAACTCCCTGGCGGAAGCCTGTGAAAGCTATTTTGCGCAGTCGGAGCAAGTGCCGACATTGATCCGGGTTGGGGTGCGTTCTGACACCTCGGGGTGCACCGCCGGCGGGCTGCTGGTTCAGCATCTTCCCGAAGGAGAAGAAGGGCGCGAGCGGCTGCATGTGCGAATGGACCATCCCGAATGGGAACACGTGGCGGTTTTGGCGGGCAGTATCCGACATGACGAACTGGTCGACCCGGATCTGTCGCTGGAGGCCCTGATCTGGCGACTATTTCATGACGAACCTGAGGTACGGGTTCAGCCGCTTGGCGACCTGTCGCGCGGATGCCGCTGTACCACTGAACACTATCGGTCGGTACTGTCGAAATTTGCCGAGGAGGATC
>JAFLDC010000146.1:6417-6843 GCA_017302775.1 Sphingomonadales bacterium | reverse complement strand
GTCGCTGGGAAGCGGCGGGAACTGCTCACCGCCCGGCGCGCCGGAGCCGAGCGGCTTGCCCATATCGAGCCCGGATTTCATCGGGCGGGCCACGCCAAACTGGGGGCGTGCACCGGGGGTCATACCCCCCGCACCATTCCGTCGGCCAAAAGCGCTCATATTGCCTGAATCCCCCGGATTTCTAAGTCACTCATGCCCTTCGTATGGATACCGGAAGGCTTAACGGAATGGTGAATAAGGCGGAAACTTTGAATATTTCCTAATTTCACGGCCATTCTTTTGCGGGAGGCAGCGGATCATGGTTTGGTAGCAACCATCAGGTAGCCATCACCCAGGCGGGTGCCCAGGAACGGCCGCTGTATCTGGCAGGCTGTGCCCATGATCGCCCGGCCCAGCAGCGAGCGTTGCCACGGGAAGTACTTGATC
>JAFLDC010000146.1:0-6407 GCA_017302775.1 Sphingomonadales bacterium | reverse complement strand
GTGGCTTCTTCCTTGCTCATCCCGCCGCCGGCATAGTCTTGCCCGCGTACCGAAACGTTGCCCAGCCAGTGGGTCAGATTGGACAGGGGAAAGCCATAGCATTCCAGCTTGTCGATCTTCAGCCCGGCGGCCTCGGCCAGGCGGATCATGTCGTCCTTGCCATAGCGCCGGTAATGGCCGGCCCAGGCATCACGCTGGCTCCACATCGCCATGTGCGCCGGCATCGAAAGGACCACCTTGCCGCCTGGCTTCAGCCAGCGGACCCAATCGGTCAGCGCGGCGTGATCGTGCTCGATATGCTCCAGCACTTCGAAGGCCATCAGCAGGTCGAACGTACCTTCCCAACCGGGCTCGGCCTTGGCCAGGACGCGCGCCGCGGGAAAGGCCGAAAGCATCTGTCCCGCCACGTCGACCGCATCGGCCGACGTTTCCAGCCCCACGCATTCATGCCCGCGCTGGGCCAGTTCGCGCAGCAGCGCCCCCGATCCGCAGCCGACCTCGATCACCCGGCCTGGCGGCAAGCCTTCGACCAGCGGCAAGACCCGATCCCGGCGCAGGACAAAGCGCGGGGCGGGGACCCAGCGGCCTTCCAGCACGGCGCCGTACTGGCTGTCGATGGTCAGGGCCGGGGCGGCGGTGGTGGCAGTGGTTGACATCACAAGGTCTCCGATGCGGCAACAAATTGCGTAAGGATGGTCGATGTCCCGATGCGGGGCATAGCGGTCAGCGCGGTTTGGTGAAGCAGGTTCGCGCCGCCGGGGGCGGCGAGGTCCCGCGCCATGGCCAGGATGGCGTCGGCCAGTGCGGCGTCATCACCGGGCGGCACCAGCCGCAGTGCCAAGCCGGGGGATACAAGTTCACGGATGGCAGGGCTGTCCATGGTGATCAGCGGCCGTCCCGCAGCCATGATCTGGAATACCTTGTTGGGGATTACCCGGGTTCCCTTGCCGTCTGCGGCGAACACGCCAAGGCAGATCGAGGCGCGCGCGATCAATCCTGGCAATTCATCGAAAGCGACCCACGGAATGCGGGTGATCGTGCGCAGGCCCTTACTGGCGATCAGGCGATCGATGCGTGGCTGTTCCTGTCCGCTGCCAACGATGGTGAAGTGCAGGGGCGGCGCATCGGTGCGTTGCTCGATCCGCTCGATCGCCGCGACGATGGTATCAAGCCCGTGAAGCGGGATGAACTGACCGTAGAACAGCACTTCCACTGGATCGGTTGCTGGCGCCTGCGCGGCCGGTTTGAACAACTGCGTTTCCGCGCCGACCCAGAAGGCATCCACCTTCTCGGCGCGGAGCCGGAACAGCGTTGCGACATATGCAGCGTGGGCGCGGGTATCGAGCAGGATGCGATCCGCTGCCCGGGTCGACAGCCACTCCGCACCATAGAGCAATCGCGCCGCGAGCCCCCCGCCGCGCAGCATCGCGCGGTCAACCACCGTGGTGTCGTAGATGGAAAGGAACATGTCCCAGCAGATCCTGGCCCCGCGCAACTTGGCCAGCGGCCATAATACCAGAACATCGAGGTTGCCGGGATACGGCACCACGACCACCTGATGCCGCGGCGCGCGCAGGTATGCCCAGACCAGCGCGGGATAGGCCAGCAGCCATCGTGCCAGCACCGCAAGGCGCGCACCAAGCCCCTTGATCTGGCTCTTGTCCTCAATGCCCGCCCACGGGTTGCGGTGACAGACGGTTATGCCTGGATCATTGGCGCGCAAGGCCTCCACCAGCATCCGCACACGCGGCTTGCCGGTATCGAAGGTGCCCCAGACCAGGAAGCGATTGGCGCTCATCCTTCGGCGCTCCGCCAGCGTGACGCCGCGAAGACGAGCAGCCCGCTTGCGGTGAGGCAGATCAGGCGATCCAGCCCTACGGCCAGGAATGCAGCTGCAGGTGGTACGTTTACTGTCCCCGCCGCCGCGGCGGCCAGCGTTTCGCTGATGCCAAGGCCAGCCGGCGCGATCGCGGCCGCCGATCCGGCGATGTTGGCAAGCGCGAACGGCAGGGTATCGGCCACTGAAACGAAAACGCCCAGTGTCAGGAAGGCAAGGTGCAGGCGAATGGCAATCAACGCCATGCCAGACAATCGGTGCAACACCGACTGCACCATAACCGCCATCCCGCCTTGACGCAGCAGCCAGCCCGAAGCGAGTACGGTTCCGCCCGCGCCTGCGAATGTCAGCAATCCGGCAACCCCGACGCCATGTTGCCACACCGCCAGTCCGCAACCGAGCGCGGCGAGCGCAATCCACAGCAGAGCATTGGCGAGCACGAGCGCGGAGCTGCGCGCGAGGCCGGTGCCGCTCGCCATGAGTGCCCCCGCGCGGACCATTGCGCCCCCTGGCAGGGGCAAGGCCTCGGCCAGGGTTGCCCAGCTGGCCAGACTGGTGGCGCGCCCGATTGGCATCACCACGCGGGCGCTCCGTGCAAGCAATACCATTCCGACCCCGGCATACAGCAGCGAAAGCGGTGCCAGCGCCAGCATAACCAGCAAGGGGCCTTTCTGGAGTTGAGCAAAGCTGACACCGAGTTGCTTCGCGGCGTACCAGCTGCCACTGCCAAACAATGCCAATGCGGCGATGAACAAGGGCAGGCGCCATTGCACCAGAAACCGCCGTGGACCGGCGGTCAGCGCGACAAGGCGCGAATCAAGAGGCGGCGCAACCATGGCTCAGAAGTCCACGAAGTACGGGGCGGGGGGCGGCGGCGCCTTGGGCATGATGGCTGAGGACCAAACCAGCCGGACAGGTGCTGCTTGGGCGAGCTCGACCCGGTGTTCGCCGCGGGCCAGTTCAACGGTCTGCTCGGCCGCGACGGTCACGCCGTCGATGGTGAGCGTACCGCCCTCAACCCGGTATGAACCGGGAACAGCGATCGTGAACGTGCCGGTCTGTGGCACAGACTTGCCAGCCACCCACAGCGGCCCCCAGAAATGGACATAGTTGCCGCGCAACGCTTTCAGGTCATTCGGCAGCAATTCTGGGACGGGGCCGCTGCCGTTCAGGGCGCGATCGAGGATCGGATCGTTGGCCAGCACCACCGGAACCGGCCGTTCGGCCATGACCGAGGCCATACTGGGAAAGGCACCCTGCTGATACAGCGCCATGCCAACCGGGGTCATAAACAGGTTGGCCTTTGGAAATCGCCCAAGCATCGCACAAGCATCGATGTAAGCAGGCCGACCGGGGAGGGCCGCTTCGGCTATCGCAATAAGCTGACGCTGAGTGGTCTGTACACCGGGCTTCTCCATCATCCACACTACCACTGCCAGGGCAGCCAGAACGATTGCCAATGTGCGCTGGCCATAGCGCGCGATCACCGGTTCAATCACTATCGCGAGCCCGGCACATACCGGAGCCAGCATGAACACGTAGAAGTACGGCGCAGTGTTATGGTAATACAGCAGTGTTGAAAGCGGCAGCACCAGTCCGAGCAGTGCAGCCTTTTCAGCCGCGGGACGGGCGTGCCGCAACAGCATGAACGGAAAACCGAGCGAAAGCAGAGCCACTGCCGGCGCAATCGCGATGCCCTTCAGATGATGCCGCCAATAGGGTTGATCAAGCAGACCGAACATCTTCCCGCCGGTGCCGCTGATCGTCGTTTTGGCGGCGCCGCCGGTCTCGCCGGTCAGCCCGCGTGCGTGAAGCCAATAGACCAGCGCCGCGCTCGCCATTGCGGCAACTGCAATCACCGCCAGCCGTATGGCGGCAGGGGCGGTCCGGTTCCCTTCTTGCCAGCGGAGCCAGGCGATACCGGCAAAGACCGGGGCGTAGAGTACGGACTTGATAGTGAGCACGGTAGCAATGCCCAGCAGCAGTCCGTTCGCGATAATCCAGCTGATCCGCAACGGCCGGCAGAGCATGATCCAGGCTGCCGACATAAGCAGGGCAGCCGCTGGCGGGTCGAAGCGAAACGATGTGCCATGCTGGAAAACGTAGCCGGCACTCAACCAGGTCAGTGCAGCCAACCACGCCGCCGCCGGACTGGCAAAACGCCGCGCGATGCCGATGATCGCCGCGACCGTGACCACTTCGCAGGCCAGCATGAACCAGCGGATCACAACAATGTGGTCGATGGTGCTGCCGGGTAAGTCGATCACCCATCGAAACGCGCGGGTGTACAGCGTCTGCAACGGCAAACTCAGGGTGCCGGCAGCCAGGTTGTGGATCTGGCTGTAATGAAAGAACTCGTCCCAGTTGATGGCGCGTCCGGTAACCAGCGTGGTCTGCAGTCCGAACACTACCAACAACCCGGCGAGCGGCCAGCCCGATCGCCTCTTGGTCAATGCGTTTGGCATGATCACGCGGCCCGGTCGGTCCGCGTCGCATCCCCGGTTTGTTGCAGTCTGGCGACGGCATCTTCCAGACGGCGCACGTGAGCCAACGTCGCTTCAAGCAACTTGCGATTCGCTCCGATCAGCTCTGCCAACAGGCCCATCAGGCCAGTCAGCACGCCCAGCACCAGCAACGATCCACCCAGGACCAGCGATTGGATATGGCCACTGCCGTCGCCCAGCGCCCAGTACCACAGGAATCGGACGATCGGGGCGAGGCCGATCAGGCTGATTGTCCCGCCCAGCAAGGCGAAGGTCCGCAACGGATTGTAAGTGGCATAGGCACGGGTCATTGTCAGCAGCTGGCGGACAATGAACTGCGGGATTGATTTGAACAGCCGGCTGGGCCGTTCGGTAGCGTTGGTCCGCACCGGCACGCTCAAGATCTTGAAGCGCTTGCGCCCGGCCTGGATCAGCATGTCGGTGGTATAGGAAAACTCGGTCGTGATCGTTATCCGCTGGGCAGCGGCACGGCTGATCGCGCGAAATCCACTGACCGCGTCGGTCACGTCCGTTGCGGAAAGCCGCCGCACCACCGCGCTGCCAAGGCGCTGGAGGCGGCGTTTGAACGGTCCGAAATGCGCGTTTTCACCCACGCCGCGGTCGCCGATTACCAGATCGGCTTGATGTGCCACAATCGGTGCAACCAGCTTGGCAATGTCTGCACCGGCATATTGGCCGTCGGCGTCGGTGTTGACGATGATGTCGGCTCCCGCGGCCAGAGCTGCATCGATCCCACTTTGGAAAGCAGCGGCAAGGCCACGATTGCGGCGATGACGCACGACGTGATGAACGCCAAAGCGGCGAGCGACCTCGGCGGTTCCATCGTGGCTGCCATCGTCGATGACCAGCAATTCAATCCGATCGATGCCGGGTAGTCGGCGCGGTAGCGCGATCAGCGTATCCGGCAGGCTTTCCGCCTCGTTAAAACACGGAATCTGGATGATCAGCTTGGTCACGTCTGCCCCATTTGCCGGATCTGCGAAGGGATGCCGGTTAGGGCTTGTTAAGCATGACTGTTTAACAGCGGGTAAACCTCTGGCGCTTGCGCAGCCGTCGGCCTAGGGCGGAAATCGCGAATGCGGGGGACGTCCATTGCGTCAGAATGAGGGAGCCGGGTTGCTGTTTGCCCTGGCTGGATTTGCACTGCTTTCGGTGGGCGATGCCGTGGTCAAATCGATGGCCGGGCAGTGGTCGCCCGTCGCAATCGCAGCGCTGCGGTACGCATTGGGCGCAATCGGCCTATCGGCTTTGCTGTGGAGCAAGCAAGGCGTCGCCGCTTTCGCCATGCCGACACCGCGCGTCCAACTGGTGCGCGGCCTGGCCGTGGCGATGGCGACAATCGGCCTGTTTTCCGCCGTCTTTGTCATGCCGCTGGCGGCGGCTACGGCTCTGACCTTCACCAGCCCGATGATTACGGCCATGCTCGCGGCGCTGGTGCTGGGCGAACCAGCGCGTCGGCAGACGTGGCTTGCGTCGCTCATCGCCTTTGGCGGTGTTCTGGTCGTGTTGCGGCCAAACTTCGTCAGCGTCGGATGGGCAGCACTTCTGCCGCTGGTGTCCGCTTTGGGGATGAGCGTGCTGATGATTGCCAACCGCTATGTCGCGGGCAAGGCGACGCCGCTCGCCATGCAGGCATATATCGCCGTTATGGCAACGCCGCTGCTGATACTTGCGGCAAGCGTCGCTCATTTCAGTGGGAGCGAACGTCTGGCACTTTATTGGCCGCGGCTTATCGTCGTCGCCAAATGCGCGTTAGTGGCGTGCTCAGCATCCTGCGCGCATTGGTTGATCTACCTTGGAACGACCCGCGCCGGTGCCGCCAGCGTTGCGCCGATGACCTACATCCAGCTCATCGTCGCAACCTTGCTGGGTTGGCTGTGGTTTGACAGCCATCCGGACGGATTGACCTTGCTCGGCGCGGCGATCATCGTCGCAGCTGGTCTTTATCTGTGGCAAGCGGGTCGGACCAGTCGGCCTGTCATGACCGATTGAGGGACCGGGCAGTGCGCGCTACATGTGTGGTTCACTCTGCATTGGCGAAGGCTTGTCGATGAAAAAATTGCTCA
>JAFLDC010000145.1 GCA_017302775.1 Sphingomonadales bacterium | reverse complement strand
GCAGCCTGGCCGAGGTGCAGGATCTGCTTTGCGCACCGGGTATGCCATTCGAAATGGAAATGGTGGAAATCCGGAGCGTTGCGACCCGAGTCTGGAAGAATGCCCAACCCAGTCTGGCGGCCCTCGCCCGGGTCGGGCGCAGTCATGGCGACGCCACCTTCCTGATCTATGAGGACGAACGGGTGTCCTATGCGGCCTGGTTCAAGGCCGCTGCCGCACTGGCTGCCTACCTGCGAACGATTGGTGTCGAGAAGGGCGACCGGGTTGCTCTGGCGATGCGCAATTTGCCGGAATGGCCAGTGGCGTTTTTCGCGATTACCGGGATCGGCGCAATCTGCGTCCCGCTTAATGCCTGGTGGACCGGGTCCGAGCTGGAATACGGCTTGGGCAACTCGGGTGCCAAGGTGCTGATCTGCGACAGCGAACGGTTCGACCGGATCGCGCCCCACATGGCCGCCGTGCCCGCCCTGGAACATGTGCTCGTGACCCGCGCCGAGACGGCGCCTGCCGGATCGCGCCGTCTTGAGGAGGTGATCGGCGGCAGCGCCGATTGGGCACATCTGCCCGATGCGGACTTGCCGGCTGTGTCGATCCTGCCCGATGATCCGGCTACCATTCTCTATACCTCGGGTACGACCGGCAATCCCAAAGGGGCGCTTGGCACACATCGCAACCTTACCACCAATGTCCTGTCGGGTGGCTACGCGGCGGCGCGATCGGTCCTGCGCCGGGGTGAAGCCTTGCCCGAACCAGCCCGCAAAACCATGCTGACGGTTATTCCGCTGTTTCATGCCACCGCCTGCTCGGCAACGATGATGGGCGCCATTGCCGGCGGTCATACCCTGATTTTCATGTACAAGTGGGATCCCGTCCAGGCCTTCGGCATCATTGAGCGCGAAAAGGTCAACGCCACCGGCGGGGTGCCGACAATTGCCTGGCAGCTGCTCGAACATCCCGAACGGATCAACTACGACCTCTCCAGCATCGAATCGATCGGTTACGGCGGAGCGCCGAGCGCACCCGAACTGGTCCGGCGGATCTATGAGGAGTTCGGCGCGCTCCCCGGCAATGGCTGGGGCATGACGGAAACTACCGCGACCGTGACCACCCACTCGGGCGAGGACTACCTCAACCGACCGACCAGCTGCGGACCGCCCGTTGCCACCGCTGACCTTGAAATTCGCGGAGAGGACGGCGTGACTGTCCTGCCGCCGGGGCAAATCGGCGAGCTATGGGCACGCGGCCCGATGATCGTGGCCGGTTACTGGCAAAATCCGGAAGCGACCGCAGCGACTTTCGTCGATGGCTGGGTGCGCACCGGTGATCTTGCCTATCTCGACAACGAAGGGTTCTGTTTCATCGCTGACCGCGCCAAGGATATCGTCATCCGCGGCGGCGAGAACATCTATTCTTCCGAGGTCGAAAATGCACTCTACGATCATCCGGCGGTAATCGACGCCGCGGTGGTGGGCATCGCGCACCGCACTCTGGGCGAAGAACCTGCGGCGGTGGTACAACTGGCGCGCGGGGCCCGGATCAGCGAAGCCGAGCTGCAAGGTCATGTGCGTGAAAAGCTGGCAGCGTTCAAAGTGCCGGTACGGATCCTGTTCCATGACGAGCCACTGCCGCGCAACGCCAATGGCAAGATCCTGAAGCGAGAACTGAAGGCATTGTTCGAAGCGTGAGCGCCGGTTCGGGCACAAGCCCGGCGGTGCCGGCAGCGTTTACGATTCGGTAACCGCGCGGCGCGATAATCGGGCGATGGCAAAAGTGATCGCCCTGATTGTCGCTCGCCCGCTGGCTGACCCGGCCGATGTCGTGCGCGGCGTGGTCGTGGCATCGTGTGCCATTGCCCTGATCCTGGCAGGGCCGGTTCGCTACGGATTAGGTCTGTAACAGCTTCCACAACGCCGCCAGCGCGGCAAGTCCCAGCACCCCGCCGGTGAAACCACGCCAGGTCCGTTCGCTGACTCTGCCGAATGCCTTGTGCCCCAGCCAATTGCCAAGCAGCACGCCCGGGAACAACAGCCCGGCCAGAATCGGTTCGCGCCAGGTGGCGACCCCCAGAGCCAGTGCCGACCCCACCCCGGCCAGCGACGTCGCCATAAAGATCGTCATCATCGAGGCCCGGGCAAGCTGCGGCGCGATCTCGCGGCGCAGGTAATAGGGTACGACCGGGGGCCCGGGCATCCCTGCAAAGCCAGTCAGCACGCCAGACAGCAATCCGGTCGATCCGGTTTCCGCCACCCCGGGCGCGTAATGGCCGGGCTTTTTCGGTAACAGCACCAGCAGGAACGAACCAAAAGCGATCAGCGCAATCAGCATCCGCGCGAGCGATGGATCCGTAATCGCCAGCAGCCACACCCCCACGGGTGTAGCTGCCACCGCGATAGCCGAGATCACGAACGCGCTACGCTCACTCGCACCGAGAATCTGACGGAGCCCGACAAAGCCAATCAGCAAACCCAGCCAGTTGGCCACCACCACCGCTTCCCGCGGCGGAATCGCCAGGCCCAGCACCGGGACCAGCAGGATCGCCATCCCGAACCCGGCCAGGCCGCGCACGAAAGCAGCGCCGAGCGCGGCGATGATCGCCACGGCCAACTGCTCCGGTGCCAATCCAGCCAGCACGGGTCAGGCTGCGGCGATCGGCATGCGGACCAACAGCCACCCACGGACCTGATCCCAGCGCAGCACCAACCCCAAAAGCCCGACCAGCGCCAGCAACGTTACCATCGGACCCGCATAACCACCCACCAGGAGGTTCAGCGTCTTGGCCAGAAATGGCAAGGCCACGACAATCGGCGCGCGCCGATCAATCAATACGGCCAGCGCCGTAAGAGCAAAGAAGCCGAGCAATGCCGCAACGGGTCCTGTCGGCACTCCAAGCAGCAACGAGAAGCCGACCGGGATCACCAGCACCCCTGCCAGCAGGTGCATCCAGAACCCGGTGTCGGAACGCGGTGTTGCACGATCAGGGTCGCTGCGGTCCCAGGCCATGGCAACGGCAAAAGCGATCATCCCGCAGGCGATCATCGGTCCACGCAGATCAAGCTGATCCAGTTCGGACTGGTGGCCCGTCAGGATGGCGGTCAAATCCGACAGGAAAGCAAGCGGCAACAGTGTGGCGCAGGCCAACGCGAAACTGATCGGCACGCGGTGCCGCCACCAGAACGCAAGGCTGGCCAGAGCAGCGATCAGACTGGCGGCGATCACCATCAACACCGCCTCACCTTCTGTTGCCTTCGGCAAGGGCAGGTTCTGTTCGGCAGCCGCGACGATAGCGGCACGATTGCCCGAATACCACCAGGCCGCGACCGCATAACAGCCCAGCATCAGGCAGGTTATGGCAAAGCCGCAGGCCGAGACGATTGCCGGCCAGGCCATCCGCCGAATACGAACGAAATATTCGGCGACAAGCCACATTGCCGTCGCCGGCAGGGCGATCGGGATCCAGAACAGCCGCACGGCCCGGTCGAATGCCGCTGCTGCCTCGGCGCTGCTGCGCGATCCCAACCCGTTGGAAAACAGGCCGTCCGACAGGGACGCCACCACTTGAACGCCGACGAAAATCGAGCCGACGAACAACGAAGCCGCACCCAGAGCAACGAAAAAGTCATTGAAGCCCAGAACCAGTCGAACCGGCTCGCCCTCTTCAGCGGGAAGTGCCATGGCCCGCTCCGGTGCGGGTGCGCTGTGCTGAACGGCCGGGGGAAGATAGCCCGTGATGCTGTCTGGCAAGGCGCGGATCAGCAAGCGGCGGAGCGGAGTCCACCCCGCCGCCAAAAATAGCAGGAGCACCCCGATCACCGCCGGAGCCATCGCCGCCGCCAGTTCGCGCTCACCCACGTTCGCGGCGGCGCTGGCGTCCCGCATCAGGCGATAGGTCGCTGCGACAAGGTAGACAAACGACGATGCCAACAACGGTCGGCGGTCTATCAGCAGCGAAACAGCCGCCAAGGCCGCAAACGTGATCAGCACAAACAACGGGCGAACCTGATCGGAATCGCCGAACGGGCCTGCCCCGCTCAGGCTGAAGAACCCGTGGACCAGTAGCGGCGCAGCGGCAAGGTGCAGCCAGAACGCGACGTCGGTTAGCCGGGTCAGGCGCAGCCGATCGCGGCTGTCGTACCACATCCCGGCGCCAAACAGCAGCAGCCCGGCCAGCAGCGCCCGCGCCGCCGCAACCTGGTTCGACAGATCGGCCGAATCGACCAGATCGCTGCCCGCAACAAACCCGGCCGCTGCCATCCACACCAGCGCAAGTGCCAGCGGAACATGGTGAAGCCGCCAGAAAAGGTAACTGACCACGGCAGCCGGAATAAGAACCGCGATATCAAGCGACTTTGCCAGTATCATCGCAGCACCCAGCGCCGCCCCGATCGCCAGTGCATTGCCCGACGCCGCAAACCGGCGGCGCTCGACCAGCGGTTTGCCCAGCAGAAAGGCCGCGCCGATGATGGCGATGCCACCAAGTGGGCCAGCAAGCCCGGCCAGCAGCGACCCGCCAACAACCAGCAGGATCGCGGTGAAGATATCGGCAAATCCGGTCGTCAGCCGGATATCTTCCTCGTCAATCCGGCTGGATGCCGCTGCGTTGTCCTTGCTTTCCATGGCCACCCCCATGCCCCCGTTTGGCACGAGCCTAGGCGATTCGCAGATCGGGCGCCAGAACCTCGGCCTTCAGGAATGCGATCGCATCGGCAAGCGGCATGATCTTCTGATGTTCCGCGCCCAGCGTGCGCAGCGCAACCGTGCCTTCCTCGGCCTCGCGCTTGCCCACCACCAGCAGGTGCGGGACCTTCTGCAACGAATGCTCGCGCACCTTGTAGTTGATCTTCTCGTTGCGCAGATCGGTTTCCGCGCGAACGCCTGCTGCCTTGAGCTGGGCCAGGACGTCGTGTGCGTAATCATCGGCGTCGGAAACAATTGTGGCAACAACGGCCTGGACCGGCGCAAGCCAGACCGGCAGCCGTCCGGCGAAATGCTCGATCAGGATGCCAATGAAGCGCTCGTAAGATCCGAAGATCGCGCGGTGCAGCATGACCGGGCGGTGCTTGTCGCCATCCTCGCCAACGTAGCTGGCATCCAGCCGTTCAGGCAGAACGCGGTCTGACTGGATCGTCCCGACCTGCCAGGTCCGGCCGATCGCATCCGTCAGGTGCCATTCCAGCTTCGGGGCATAGAATGCACCTTCCCCGGGCAGTTCTTCCCAGCCGTATTCCTCGGTTGCAAGGCCTGCTTCGATCACTGCGTTGCGCAGCTCGCCCTCGGCCTGGTCCCAATCCGCGTCCGAACCGAACCGTTGCTCGGGGCGAAGCGCCAGCTTCACCGAATAGGTAAAGCCAAAATCCTTGTAGACCCGGTCCGCCAGTTCGCAAAAGGCCTTCACTTCCGCAACGATCTGATCCTCGCGGCAAAAGATATGCGCGTCGTCCTGCGTGAACTGGCGCACCCGCATCAGGCCGTGCAGCGCTCCGTGCGGTTCGTTGCGGTGGCAGCACCCGTTCTCGTATATCCGCAGCGGCAGGTCACGGTATGACTTGATCCCCTGACGGAAGATCAGGACGTGGGCCGGGCAGTTCATCGGCTTGAGCGCCATCCAGTCGGCCTCGCCCGAAATCACCGGGCCCTCGTCCTCGGTATTGGGAACTTCGTCAGGAATGACGAACATGTTCTCGCGGTACTTCCCCCAGTGCCCCGACTGCTCCCACTGACGCGCATCCATGACCTGCGGGGTCTTGACCTCGCGATAACCGGCCATGTCGATTGCGCGGCGCATATAGGCTTCAAGCTCACGCCAGATCAGATAACCCTTGGGGTGCCAGAAGACCGAACCATGCGCCTCCTGCTGGAGGTGGAACAGGTCCATCTCGCCGCCCAGCTTGCGATGGTCGCGCTTGGCTGCTTCTTCCAGCCGGGTCAGGTGTTCCCCAAGCTGTTTCTTGTTGAGCCAGCCGGTACCGTAGATGCGGCTGAGCATCGCATTGTTCTGGTCACCGCGCCAATAGGCGCCGGATACGCGGGTGAGCTTGAAAGCAGCCGGATCAAGCTTGCCCGTGCTGGGCAGGTGCGGGCCGCGGCACATGTCGAGCCAATCGTCGCCCGACCAGTAGACAGTCAATGGCTCGTCGCCCGGCAGCTCGGCAGCCCATTCGGCCTTGAAGCTTTCGCCCTGCTGCTGCCAGCGTGAAATCAGCTGCTCGCGGCTCCACACTTCACGGCGCAGCGGCTTGTCAGCCTGAATGATCCTTCGCATTTCCGCTTCGATCGCGGGAAGGTCTTCCTCCGTGAAAGGCCGATCCTTGGGCGCAAAGTCATAGTAGAACCCATCGTCGGTACTGGGCCCGAAGGTGATCTGCGTGCCGGGGAACAGCGCCTGCACGGCCTCTGCCAGGACATGCGCATAGTCGTGCCGGGCCAGGTCGAGCGCGTCTGCCTCGTCACGGCTGGTCACCAGCGCGAGTGCGGCATCCTTTTCGAATGGCCTCGACAGGTCGACCAGTTCGCCATCGATCCGCGCCGCCAACGCCGCCTTGGCCAGACCCGGACCGATCGCCGCCGCGACATCGGCAGGGGTCGATCCAACCGGCATTTCGCGCACCGATCCATCGGGAAGGCTGATCTTGAGCAGTTCGGACATGGGCACTCTCTTCTGTTTGGCGCGCCATGGCACAAGCCGCGACGCACCGAAAGGGGCGGCGTTGGTTGCAATTCAGGTTCGAGAGGAAACGCCAGCCGCCCGAACCCGGACGGCGGTAAGCGCTGCGCCTGTCAGGCGACCGCCACCCGCCCCCGGCAAACCGGGGTGGTGGTAGTTGGCAAGGCGCAGTGCTGCATCATTGGAAAGGACAGG
>JAFLDC010000144.1 GCA_017302775.1 Sphingomonadales bacterium | reverse complement strand
CCGCACCCGCCAGAATGACGGCGCCGCTTCCCTGTGCGGTTAGTGCAGCATAGAACAGGATCGTCTCGAACACCTCGCGATAAACCACGAGGAAGGCGAGCCCGAACAGGAACCAGGCCGAACGGCGCGACAAGGCCTTGCCCAGCGTCTCGCTGATGTAGCGCTGCCATTCACCGGCCTGCGACTTGCCGTGCATCCAGATGCCGACGGACAGCAATACGACTGCGGCAAACAAGGAACCGAATCCTTCGGTCAATTCGCGGCTAGCGCCGCTGACGCCGATGAAAAAGGCAGCGATGGCCCAGGTGATGCCGCCCGCTAGCAGGGCTGCCACCCATCCGGTATGGACATGGCGAACCATTTCGCCGCGATCGGCTTTTCGCAGGAACGCGATCATCGCAACGACAATCAGCAGCGCCTCCAGGCCTTCGCGCAGAAGGATCGTGAAGGCGCCGATGAAGGTGGATGCCGAGCTGGCGGCGTCGGGCGACAGCACCTCTTCGGCATCGCTGAACAGCGTATCGAGAACGGCTACCTGATTCTTGATGGCGGCAACAGGCTCGCCCCGACCGATCATCGCGCGCAGATTGCCCATCTCGGCTTCGATCCGGCCCAACAGTGTTGCATCGCGCGCCGCCAGAGCGGGTTCGACCGGCTCGAATCCGTCGAGATAGGCGGAAAGCGCCAGTTTCTTGGCCCCTTCCCGGTCGCCTGCCTCATAAGCTGCCAGGCTCGCCTGCAACTTGTCATGGGCCAGGCTCAGCGATCCAGCCTTGGCTGCCATCACGGCTTCGGGATGCGCGCGCAAATAGGCCAGGACCTTCTCGGCCTTGTCCTGCCCGATCTCCCGCCCAAGCGCCGCCGGGGTCAAACCCGCAAGCGCGGCCAGGTTGGGAATTCGGCTCCTCAAGGCAGCATCGGTTTTCCAAAGCCGTTCCCCATCGTCGCTATCGGCGAATGCAAAACGGCTTGCATAGAAAGCCAATGCCCAACGGTCCTGCGACGGCAGCTCCGAAAAGCTGCGCATCGCGGTGCCGTCCAGTCCCTGACCGATCACCTGATACAAGGCAAAAGGACTGCGTTCGCGGGCGCGGCCCGCGTCGCGGAAGGCGACAGGCGGTGGATTCAGTTTCGCGGCGTCGGGGCCGTGGCCATCGCCGCTGAGACCATGACAGCCCGCGCAATTCTGGGCGTAAAGCGTCGCCCCGCGCGCAAGGTCGGGAGCTTTGTTCGGTGCAAGCGGAACGGGGTAGGCGCCAAGCAAATGGCCCGCCAGCGTGCGTGCTGCCTTGGCGACATCGTCCGGCGCGGCTTTTGCCACAACCATGGCCCGGAATGCCTTGGCTTCAGTAACGAGTGAAGTGCGATTGGTTGATGCTGGAAGCGCTGTAATCTTGGTTTCGATCGCCGCCGAAAACTCGATTATCTCCGCATATTCCTGGGGGCTCTTGACCTGCCCGTCGGCAACCGCCCCCTGGTAGTCGACCGCCACATAATCAAGCAGCCGCCATGCCGTCTGCACATCATCGTCGCTCACGCCAGCATGAGTGGGCGTCGTCAATCCAATGGCCAGCGCAAGGAAAGCCAAGGTGGCTAGCAGTTTGCTGAACGCTGCAATGGCTGGATTTTTCTGGGAATTTAGCGACTCGGGATAAATCATGGACTCCCGATACAACCTCCAGTTACTGTAGGAGCAAGCAGTTTCTTGCGAATTTATCGCGACATGGAGTTTGGCAATGGCAGAAGTAGCGTATTTGGCGATCGGCGATCTAGCCCGGCAGACGGGAACCAAGGTCAATACAATTCGCTTTTATGAGGAGAGTGGATTGCTGCACCGGGCAGAGCGCTCGGCCTCGGGACGACGCGTCTTCCGAGACGCCGATACGAGTCGCTTGGCATTCATTCGTCAGAGCCGGAACCTGGGCTTCCCGCTCGATGCCGTGCGCGAACTGCTCACCCTGGCCGACGATGCAAACCAGCCTTGCGAAGCGATTGACCGAATTGCACGCGTCCATCTGGCTGAAATCGATCGCAAGATTGCCAATCTCTCGGCGCTTCGCACCGAGCTCGACCGCGTGATTGGTTCTTGTCGGCAAGGCACGGTTGCCGACTGCAAGATCATCGAAACCCTCGCCCCGCGCGGAAAGGCTGCAGCCTGATGTTTTACCTCGTTACCAAGGCGGTCATATCCGCGATCATCATCGTCATTGTCTCCGAAACCGCAAGGCGAAACCCCGGCACTGGCGCGTTGATCGCCTCACTGCCGTTGATTTCGGTGCTGGGCATGATCTGGCTGTGGCGCGATACAGGGGATGCCGTGCGGATGGCTGATCATTCGGCCGCAACCTTTTGGTATGTTCTGCCGAGCCTGCCGATGTTCCTTGTGATCCCATCACTGCTCAAGCGGGGTATCGGATTCTGGCCCGCACTCATAACGGGCTGCTTGCTAACTATGGCGCTCTATGCTGCTACGATACTGGTTGCGCCGAAATTCGGCGTGAAACTGTAGCATGGACTTTGCTGCGCGACGTCTCCAGCTAGTTGCATCATGAAGCAACCCACCTACTGGCTCGGTGTCTATCAAACTGACAGCAAGCCACAATGTCTTGCCCGTGTTGGAAGTCCAGCATAGGATTATCGACTTCTCGGGAGTGTTCGAAGTGATTCAGCGTCATCGCTAAAGCGACACCAAATTCGCTCGCGGAGACATCCGCCGCCTGAACTCTATTTCGAGAATAAAATGCTTCGATTGAAGAACAAAACTTGCGTCGTTACCGGCGCAGCGCGCGGCATTGGCCGCGCAATCGCTGCTCGCTTTCATGAAGAAGGTGGCAACGTAATTGTTACCGATGTCAATGAAGATGCGGGAATCGCAGCTGCATCGGAGATTGGATGCCGTTTCGAAAGGCTCGATGTAAGCGAAGAGGCCGATTGGTTCCGGCTGGCCAGCATCGTTCCCGTGGCAGACGTCGTGATCAACAATGCCGGCATAACAGGCTTCGAAGATGGCATGGTTGCCCACGATCCGGAACACGCGAGCCTAACGGACTGGCGAAAGGTTCACCGTGTCAATCTTGACGGGACATTCCTCGGTTGTCGCTACGCGATCAGCGCAATGAAGGCGCACGGCAAGGGCTCGATCATCAACATATCGTCGCGCTCAGGACTAGTCGGCATCCCCGGTGCGGCTGCCTATGCCTCATCGAAAGCTGCCGTTCGAAATCACAGCAAGTCGGTAGCGCTCTATTGCGCCCAGCAAGGGTGGCAGATCCGGTGCAATTCAATCCATCCCGCTGCCATACTTACGCCGATCTGGGAGCCGATGCTGGGAACTGGCAACGATCGCGAGACAAGAATGGCGGCATTGGTGGCGGACACACCGTTGAAGCGCTTCGGCATGCCTGATGAAGTCGCAGCGATTGCAGTCATCCTCGCGTCGGATGAAGCTACCTATATGACGGGGACGGAAGTCAATATCGACGGTGTTCTGCTCGCCGGTTCTGCTGCATCGCCTGGCTAACGTAATGATAATGGAGCGCGGTAGCTGCGCTCCATTATCCTCTATTCGGCACCACATCCCGTTTGGCCGCGCAAGTCGGACATCCATGGCGCTTTCCGAGAAGTTCAGCAGCAACCACCGGGTTTCATCGGCATTGCTGAAGGAGACGGTGATGGCGTTGGCGAAGATGAAGGCTGAGGCGCCATCTTGTGTGCGCCCGGGTCTTGGGCGGAGGGCTGTCGATGTCGAACCGGGTGCTTTGGCTTTGGCTTCGGTTTGGCCTGCTTCTTTGGGGCGGGCATACCGTTCATGCCTGGAGGCATCTGATCTGCCAAGGCCGGGCTGATGCCTGCAGTCAAGAGCCCCAGAGCCGCGACAATCATCGATGTTTTGCGCATCCTGAATTTCCCTTTGTTGGCTGCCAAGGTTCGGTCAGCCTCGCGCGGTTGATGCCGTCAGCGGTTCCTGGACGATATACGTAGATCGCGAATGGTCAGCGTGGGCGTTTCACAAGCTCCTGAATGGGATTCACAGTCCGTGATCGTTCTTCGGCCAGGTCAGACCGATGCGATCTTGGAGCGACAGAAACAGGACGAGCTGCCGACAAGCAGCTGCGCAGTCTCGGTCAATCGGGCTGGGTGCGTACGAGGCCCTGGTTCAACAGGGTTTGCCAGACATCTTCGGAGGTGTCGGCATAAGCGAACAAATCCCGATCAGCGCTTTCGATCATGCCGTTTTCGCAGAAGACATCGAGATTTATGGCCTGCTGCCAAAAAGTCCGGTCAAACAGTACAATCGGCACTTTGGGAGCTTTCCCGGTCTGCCTCAGCGTCAGGATTTCGAACATCTCGTCCATTGTCCCGAAGCCGCCCGGGAAAACCACCAAGGCGCTGGCGCGCATCGCCAGGTGCATCTTGCGGATCGCGAAATAGTGGAATCGGAATGTCAGCTCGGGGGTCGTGTAGGGATTGGGCACCTGCTCGCGCGGAAGCGTGATGTTGAAGCCGATGGTCGGCGCGCAGGCATCGTGAGCTCCGCGATTGGCGGCTTCCATAATCCCCGGGCCGCCTCCGGTGGCGATGACATTTACCCGTTTGCCGTCGCTCCGGGACAGCGCGCCGCCTTGCTCGGATGCCAGCCTGCCAAACTTGCGGGCTTCGTCATACCAGAAGCCGCTCCGTCCCGCTTGTCCGGTCCGAACGCGCGCACTGCCAAACACGACAATGGTCGATAGAACGCCCCAATCGCGCAGGGCTTCCTCGACCTTTTGGTATTCGAGCAGGAAGCGCACGCCGCGCATCGAATCGCCGAGAATGAAATCCTGATCCAAGGCCGCCAATCTATAGGAGGGTAAATCAGCCGCGCGTGAGCTTGGGAAGCAATGGTCGCAGGGATGCGGGGCCAAGGCGCTGCAATAAGGCTCGTCATCGGACGTCATTGGCGTGCTCCGGCTTCGACGAGACTGGCCATGTCGGCGGCTTGGGATGTCGCCAAAACAGCCTCTCGGTGGCCTCCAAACTCTTCGCGCATGGCCGAGAGAAGCTTGTCACCAAACGTGTGTTCGTGGCGCGACCTGAAACGCGCATTCAATGCTGCTGCCAGGACATTGGCCGGAACGCCTTGCTTGATGGCCGCCGAAACGGCCCAGCGGCCTTCACCGGAATCATCGACCTGCCCTTCGAGGTGCTGAAGCGCCCCATCCTTTGCCAGGGCGTCCGCGATCAGATCGAGCAGCCACGAGGACACGACACTGCCCCGCCGCCAGGTCTCCGCGATATCGGCCAGGTCGAACTGGAACTGAGCGACACCTTGCCCGGCCAGGCCCGTGGCGTTTCGCAGGATGTCAAAGCCTTCGGCAAATGCCTGCATCATTCCGTATTCGATCGCGTTGTGGACCATCTTTACAAAGTGCCCGGCGCCATGCGGCCCGGCGTGGACGTACCCTTGCTCCGGTCGCTGATCGGCATTTTGGCGGCCCATTGTTCGCAAAGCCGAACCGATTCCGGGGGCCAGCGCTTTGAATATCGGATCGAGACGTGCAACCGATTCCGGCGATCCCCCGATCATGAGTGAGTAGCCCCGCTCCAGGCCCCAGATGCCGCCGCTTGTTCCCACATCGACGTAGGCGATCCTACTTGCTGCAAGCTGAGCGGCCCGGCGGACATCATCCTCCCAGTAGGTATTGCCGCCATCAATGATGGTGTCGCCGGGGGATAGCAGGAGCGACAATGAACCAATCGCCGTTTGGGTTGAATCGCCGGCGGGCAGCATGACCCAGACCGCGCGCGGCGGCGCCAGAGCGGCGACAAGCCCCGCCAGATCCTGCGCTGATTCAGCACCCGTGGCGGCGAGTTTGTCAGCCTGCTGTGGGTCGCGGTCATAGGTGATGCAACTGTGTCCCGCCGCCAATAGCCTGCGGGCGATATTGCCGCCCATGCGGCCGAGTCCGACAATTCCGATTTGCATGGCGTAGGTTCCCCTCTCGGTCAGTTTCGGCCTTGGTGCGAGCCGGCAGAATGCAAACCCGGCCTCCGAATTCGGCCGCAAGAGCTTGTCTACCTGCGGACCCGCACCGAGCCGCGCCATATGTAAACGTCACATTGCGGCGGATCGTTGGATGACCTTTGGCTGCGACCAATACGTATGGTCTTCGTTCCGCGTCGCAGGGCAAGCCGGTGCAGGAAGCCACAAATTCGGGAGGCAATGTCCATGCACGGGCACAAGAAGCGGCGTTCGAAGGACAAGACCCGAGGGCATTTTTCGCCTGCCATCGAGCCGCAGGCGAGGCTCGATGTAGAGCCTCGCCCGGCCGGGCATGATCTCGCGATTGGTTTTTTCGGCGCCAGCGGAACCGTAACGGGATCACGTTACCTTCTTGAAGATGATTCCACGCGATTATTGGTGGATTGCGGGCTGTTCCAGGGCGGACGAGATCTCAGGAATCTCAATTGGGCACCGCCTCCGCCGGAGCTGAATGGCGTCGAGACCATCCTTCTGACGCATGCGCACCTCGATCACTCCGGAGCCATTCCGCGTTTGGTTCGAAGTGGATGGAAGGGGCAGGTGATTACCACACGCGCTACCGCCGAGCTCTGCGAGCTGCTGCTTCCCGACAGCGGTCACTTGCAGGAGAAGGACGCCCAGTTTGCCAACCGGCGCGGGTATTCCCGGCATCAGCCCGCGTTACCCTTGTACACGCAGAATGACGCGCTGAACGCGCTGGAGCATTTTCAGGGTGTCTCTTTCGAGGAAGTCGTCGAAGTCGCGCCTGGTATCTCCGCGCGCTTCCACCGCGCTGGCCACATCCTTGGCGCGGCGTCGATCGAGATCGACTGGAAAGGCACCAAGATCCTCTTCTCGGGAGACTTGGGGCGTTATGGCGACGCGGTCATGCTGGATCCCGATCCTCCCTCGGCAGCGGATTATCTG